>NZ_JBFTZL010000018.1:0-37196 GCF_056406825.1 Arthrobacter sp. P1_A5
GTGGTTCAGGCCGAAGTAAATGTTGATCTGGACGGCGGACAGAGCGACGACGGCCAGGAAAGCCGCCGTGGCTGCTGCGCTTGAACGCCAGCGACGGCTACGGCTCGGATTAGAGCCGGTCGGATTAGTGCCGGGCCGTCCGCGGCCCCAGAGCCCAAGCAGGCGCATGAACCACAGCAGCAGGGCGAGGACGCCGGCAACGGACCAGGCGAGGGTTTCCCCCGGCAGTTCGGCAGGGAAGACATTGACGGCGTAGAGCAGGAACCAGTGCACGGCAGCGACGAGCGCCGCGGCGAGCAGGGTCATGGCAGCCGCGACGGCCACGGCCGCGCCGGGCTCGCGGCGGCCGGTGCGCCCAAAACCCGTGCGCGCAAAACCCGTGTGCCGGAGGGCAACGTGGGTCAGGAGGTAGGCCAGGCCCGCCGCGGCGGCGGCCCACACGAGCCACACCACCGGCCCGTCGACCAGGCTCAGGCCATCGAGGTAGTCCACCGGGGCTAGCGCCAGGTGCCGACGCCGATGACGGGTCCGGCCTCAAGCCAGGATGACAACCCTGTGTAGGCATCAAATCGCATGGCCAGCAGGACCTGCTGGCCCTCGTAGCGGAGCTCCACGATAACGGCGTCGGGCTGGACCTTGAGGAGCTCGGATTCGGTCGGCTTCCGCCGGCCAAGCAGCTCCAGTGAGCTACGCCGGAAGGTGTGCTTGGGGCGGACGCTGAGTGAGACCAGGCGGAACCATTCGAGGTCGTTGTCCTGATAACGACAAACCCCCATCTGCCAGCTGTTTCCAGCCGTGCAGATGGAGGCGTCCACCGTGCCCAGGGCGCGCCGCAGATTGAAGCGGCGCACCCCCGAAAGGCACAGTGCAAATACCAGCAACGCAAACGCAGTTGCCAGGACGATGAACGGCAAACCAATATCGTTCATCAAGGTCGTGCTAGCGGATCCCCGCAGTAGCCGCTTCGCCCATTTGGGCGTTGTCAGCAACAATGACCACCCTGTTGTTGTCGACAGAGAAGAATCCCCCGTCAACGACTACAGCGATGCGGTCACCGGATACCGGCTCGATTGCCAGCTCACCTTCGGCCAGAATCGCCAGCAGGGGCGAGTGGCCGGGCAGGATTCCGATTTCACCATCGCTGGTGCGGGCCTTGACCATCTTGGCCGCTCCGGACCACACAAAGTGGTCCGCTGCGACAATCTCAACCTCAAGCTCAGCCATATTACTTGGTCTGTTCCTGGATCTTGGCCCACTGGCGCTCGACGTCGTCCAGGCCGCCGACGTTGAAGAACGCCTGCTCTGCAACGTGGTCAAGGTCGCCGTCGCAGATAGCGGTGAAGCCTTCAACAGTGTCCTTGATGGACACGGTGGAGCCCTCGACGCCGGTGAACTGCTTGGCGGTGTAGGTGTTCTGCGAGAGGAACTGCTGGATGCGCCGTGCACGCGACACGACGATCTTGTCTTCTTCAGAGAGTTCGTCAACGCCGAGGATGGCGATGATGTCCTGAAGTTCCTTGTTCTTCTGCAGGATCTGCTTGACGCGGACGGCCGTGTTGTAGTGGTCGTGGCCGATGTACTGCGGATCCAGGATGCGGGAGGTCGACGTCAGCGGGTCAACGGCCGGGTACAGACCACGGGAAGCGATTTCACGGGAAAGTTCCGTGGTCGCGTCGAGGTGTGCGAAGGTCGTGGCCGGAGCCGGGTCGGTGTAGTCATCTGCGGGAACGTAGATGGCCTGCATCGAGGTGATGGAGTGGCCCTTGGTGGACGTGATGCGCTCCTGGAGGAGGCCCATCTCGTCAGCCAGGTTGGGCTGGTAGCCCACGGCCGACGGCATGCGGCCGAGGAGGGTGGAAACCTCGGAGCCTGCCTGGGTGAAGCGGAAGATGTTGTCGATGAAGAGCAGCACGTCCTGGTTCTGCACATCGCGGAAGTACTCCGCCATGGTCAGGGCGGACAGTGCAACGCGCAGACGCGTTCCCGGCGGCTCGTCCATCTGGCCGAACACAAGGGCGGTGTCCTTGAGGACGCCGGCCTCTTCCATTTCGACCCAGAGGTCGTTACCTTCACGGGTACGCTCGCCGACACCGGCGAACACCGAGGTGCCGCCGAAGTTGCGGGCAACACGGGTGATCATTTCCTGGATCAGCACGGTCTTGCCGACGCCGGCACCACCGAACAGGCCGATCTTGCCACCCTTGATGTACGGGGTGAGGAGGTCGATCACCTTGATGCCGGTTTCCAGCATCTCGGTGGAGCCTTCCAGGGTCGCGAAGGCCGGAGCCTTGCGGTGGATAGGCCAGCGTTCGCTGATCTGGAGTTCGGACTCGGCAACGTCGAGGGGCTGGCCCAGCACGTTGAAGATGTGGCCCTTGACGCCGTCGCCCACGGGCACGGAGATCGGGGCACCGGTGTCCACCACGTTGGTACCGCGGACAAGTCCGTCGGTGGCCTGGAGGGAGATGGCACGGATCAGGTTGTCACCCAGGTGCAGGGCAACCTCGAACGTGATGGTTCGGGTCTCACCGTTGAGAGTGATCTCGGTGGTGAGTGCGTTGTAAATCGAGGGGATTGCGTCAGCCGGGAATTCGACGTCGACAACCGGGCCAATAACACGTGCAATACGACCGGTAGCACCGGACGTTGCGGCTACGTGATCGGTAGCAGTGGCAGTCATCTCTCTCACTTCACTCAGTAGATGGCGTGGGGTTAAGTTTATCTTTTGGTGCAGGTACAGCTGGATCCGGGCTCGTGCTGGCTAGGACGCGGACAACGCGTCGGCACCGGCAACGATTTCGGAAAGCTCCTGCGTAATTTCAGCCTGACGGGCAGTGTTGCGCAGACGCGTGTACTTCTTGATGAGATCCGTCGCGTTGTCGCCGGCGGACTTCATCGCACGCTGGCGGGCTGCGAGCTCGGAAGCTGCTGCCTGCAACATGGCGGCGAAGATACGTGATTCGATGTAGCGCGGCAGCAGGGCATCGAGAACCTGCTCCGTTTCCGGCTCGAATTCGTAGAGGGGCAGCAGGTCCGATTCGGACGCGGCTTTCTCTTCGACAACCTCGAGCGGCAGCAGACGGACGACCGTCGGCTCCTGGGTCACCATCGACTTGAAGCGGGTGTAGACGACGTGGATTTCGTCGACGCCGCCCTCTTCGTAGGCGTTAGCGAATTCGGCCAGCAGTGCTTCACTGACTTCGCGCGCGGTCGCAAACTCCGGTGCATCCGTGTTGCCGGTCCATACGCGAGCGTATTCACGGTTCCGGAAGTCGAAGTACGCCTGCGCCTTGCGGCCGACCAGGAACGTCTTGACTTCCTTGCCTTCCCCGTGGAGCAGCTCGTTGAGGCCTTCGGCCTGCTTGAGGACACTCGCCGAGTAAGATCCCGCGAGGCCACGGTCCGAGGTGATGACCAGGACGGCGGCCCGGCGGATCTGCGCCGGCTCGGTGACCAGCGGGTGGTCGATTTCGCTCTGGCTTGCGACAGCAGAAACGGCACGCGTGATCGCGTTCGCGTAAGGCAGTGAAGCTGCTACGCGTGCGCGGGCCTTGCCGATGCGCGAGGTAGCGATCAGTTCCATCGCCTTGAAGATCTTGCGCATCGACGTCGTCGAGCTGATCTTCTGGCGGTAGACCCGGATCTGGGCTCCCATACTTATCCTTTCCTAAGATCCCGATGGCCGGGACTGCCGGAACCCGTGCGGGTCCCGGCAGTCCCTGCCAGCGAAACTAGCGCTTCTGCTTGACGATTTTTTCCTGGTCGACCTGATCCTCGCCGATGGGGGCGTGCTCCTCGTGCCCCGCACCGACCAGGAGGTTGTCTCCCTCGCCGAAGAAGCCCTTCTTGAAGTCCACGATTGCGGTCTTCAGTGCTTCAGCGGTGTCATCGTCCATGACGTTGGTCTGGGCCAGCGTCGTCAGGATGGAGGACTTGTGCTTGAGGTGCTCCAGGAACTCGGTCTCGAAGCGGTTGATGTCTTCAACCGGAACCTCGTCCAGGTGGCCGTTGGTGCCGGCCCAGATGGAGACGACCTGGTTCTCGACCGGGAACGGCGAGTACTGGCCCTGCTTGAGCAGTTCCATCAGGCGTGCACCGCGGGTCAGCTGCTGGCGCGATGCGGCGTCCAGGTCCGAGGCAAACATGGCGAAGGCCTGCATGTCGCGGTACTGGGCCAGTTCCAGCTTCAAGGTGCCGGAGACCTTCTTCATGGACTTGACCTGGGCGGCGCCACCGACACGGGAGACGGACACACCGACGTCGACAGCGGGGCGCTGGTTGGCGTTGAAGAGGTCCGACTGCAGGAAGATCTGGCCATCGGTGATGGAGATCACGTTGGTCGGGATGTAGGCGGAAACGTCGTTCGCCTTGGTCTCAATCAGCGGCAGACCGGTCATCGAGCCTGCACCGAGCTCGTCGGAGAGCTTGGCACAACGCTCCAGCAGACGGGAGTGCAAGTAGAAGACGTCGCCCGGGTAGGCTTCGCGTCCCGGCGGGCGGCGGAGCAGCAGCGACACTGCACGGTAGGCCTCGGCCTGCTTGGACAGGTCATCGAACACGATGAGGACGTGCTTGCCGCCGTACATCCAGTGCTGGCCGATGGCCGAGCCGGCGTACGGTGCCAGGTACTTGAAGCCTGCGGGGTCGGACGCCGGGGAAGCCACGATTGTGGTGTATTCCAGGGCGCCGTTGTCCTCGAGGGTCTGGCGGACGGCTGCGATCGTGGATGCCTTCTGGCCGATCGCCACGTAGATGCAGCGCACCTGCTTCGTCACGTCGCCGGAAGCCCAGTTGGCCTTCTGGTTGATGATCGTGTCGATGGCAATGGCGGACTTGCCGGTCTGGCGGTCACCGATGATCAGCTGGCGCTGGCCGCGGCCGATCGGGATCATGGCGTCGATAGCCTTGAGCCCGGTCTGCATCGGCTCGTGGACCGACTTACGCTGGGTCACGCCGGGTGCCTGGAGTTCCAGAGCACGGGTGGTCTCGGCCTTGATCTCGCCGAGGTCATCGATGGGCTGGCCCAGCGGGTCAACCACGCGGCCGAGGAAGGCGTCGCCAACCGGCACGGACAGAACCTGCCCGGTGCGGTGGACTTCCTGGCCTTCTTCGATTCCGGTGAAGTCACCGAGGATGATGACGCCGATCTCGCGGACGTCGAGGTTCTGGGCCAGGCCCAGCGTGCCGTCTTCGAAGCGAAGCAGCTCGTTCGCCATGACCGAGGGAAGGCCCTCAACACGGGCGATGCCGTCRCYTGCGGYKGTYACACGGCCGACCTCTACGCGCTCTGCGTTTCCGGGTTCGTAGGACGCCGCGAAYTCGTTCAACGCATTACGGACGTCGTCGGCGTTGATGGTCAATTCGGCCATCTGCAGTCCCTGCTCTCCTGTTTTCGTGATCATCGTTGCTCACGATGACCGGGGTTTCTTGTCGTTAGGTTGTGCTTGTCCGGCTAGCCGGCAAGCTGACGCTGGAGCTGGCCCAGGCGGCCGGCGACCGAAGCGTCAACCACTTCGTCACCTACCTGGATCCGGATGCCACCGATCAGTGCCGGGTCAACGTTCATGTTGATCTTGAGCTCGCGCCCGTAAAGGGCGTTCAGCCCCGCCTGCAGGCGGCTGATCTGCGTTTCCGTCAGCGGACGGGTGACGTCGACCGTTGCAATCCAGCGCTGCTGGCGCTTGGCGGCAAGCTCGGCGAAACGGCGGACCAGCCTGGTGACCTTAAGCCCGCGCGGAGCCGTGACGGCCTGCCCGATCAGGACTTTCGCTTCCTCGCTCGCACCGGGTACGAGCTTGTCGGCGAGGGACACCTTGGCGGCCGGGCTGGCCTGCGGCTCGGACAGAGCACGCTGGACCTCGTGGCTGGACTCGACGGCCTGGTTGAAGGAGAACAGATCGTTCTCCAGCGATTCCAGTCCGCTGAGCCCGGAGGCAGAGACGGCCGACTTGTTCTCGGCAACAGCGATGACCACCGAAGCGGCAAGAGTCTCGAGTGCATCGCCGATATCCCGTGCCGATGCCCAGCGGGAGCTGGCCAGTCCGGCTGCGATTTCAACAGCGTCAGCGGATACTTTCCCGCCGAAGAGCTGCTTGACCAGCGCCGACTTTTCGTCACCGCTGCGGGACGGGTCAGTCAAAGCACGGCGCAAGCCGGCTGAGCTGTCCACGGTTCCCAGGATTCCGAAGAGTTCCTTTGCCAACTGCAGCGACGCGGTGGGAAGCTTGGCCTCCAGTGCCGCCAGCGCAGCGGCCAGCGATTCGCTCGATACACCTGCCATTACTTAGCTACACCCGCGTTCTGGTTCTCCAGATCTGCCAGGAAGCGGTCCACCACTCGGGCCGACCGTGCATCGTCGCTCAGTGCCTCGCCGACGATGCGGCTCGCCAGAGTCGTGGCCAGCGTGCCGACCTCCGCGCGGAGCGACACAACGGCCGCCTGGCGCTCGGATTCGATCTGCGTGTGGGCCTGCGCGGTGATGCGGGCAGACTCGGCAGCCGCCTTCTCCTTCAGCTCTGCAAGGATCTGGGCACCTTCGGCGCGTGCTTCCTCGCGGATGCGGTTGGCTTCGGTGCGGGCTTCCGTGAGCTGCTGCTTGTACTCTTCGAGTGCTGCGGAGGCCTCGGCCTGGGCCTTTTCGGCCTTGGCGATGCCACCCTCGATGGCTTCGGCCCGCTCTGCGAAGGTCTTCTCGAACATCGGGACAACGTACTTGACCACGATGAACATGAGGAGCGCAAAGCCGGCGAAGACGACAAGCATTTCCCAAGGATTGGGAACGAGGGGGTTAGTACCGCCTTCGGTGGCGGCTGAGATGATCGCTTGATTCATATTTCACCCGTCCTTATCTACTCGGTTCTGGATGTTCGGTTGTTCTGTTTACTTGAGAACGAACGCGAAGACCAGGCCGAGGATGGCGAGGGCTTCAGTCAGCGCGAGGCCGAGGAATGCGATCGGCTGCAGGACGCGCTGGGCTTCCGGCTGACGTGCCACGCCGTTGATGTAGGCAGCGAACACGAGACCCACACCGATACCACCGCCGATGGCGGAGAGGCCGTAGCCGACGAGGTTGAGGGAGCCGTTGATGGAGCCTTCCATTTTTTTGTTCCTTTCAAGATGCCACCCATGTGGCAGGTTGTTTGGTTTGCTTCATCCCCTAGAGGGGAAGACTATGTTGTGCCGTCTGGCCTTCTGCCGTCTGGCGCTGGGCCTAGTGGCTGTCGGCGTGGAGCGCGCCTTCGATGTAGATCGCGGTCAGCAGCGTGAAAACGTAGGCCTGCAGCACCATGATCAGCGCTTCGAGCATGTACATGGCGATCGCACCGCCAAGGACGAGTACGGACGCGCCCTTGAGGAGGACGTTTTCCTGCATCACGAGGAATTCGATGCCCGCACCGGAGATCATCACGATCAAGTGGCCKGCCAGCATGGTGGCGAACAGACGGAGGCTGTGCGTGACCGGGCGGACCAGGAAGTTGGAGATGATCTCGATCGGGACGACGATCGGGAGAATGTAGAACGGCACACCGGAAGGAACTGTTGCCAGCTTGAAGTACTTCAGGCCGTTCCTCTTGATGCCGATGGCGATCCAGGTGACATACACGATCGCCGCCATCACGTAGGCTCCGCCGACATGGGAGAAGGTCGGAAGCTGGATCAGCGGGATTGCACCGTAGATGTTGTTCACGAGGATGAAGAAGAACAGGCTGAACAGCAGCGGGACATACTTCATGAAGTCCCGGCCGCCGATAATGTCCTTGGCGATGCCGTTGCGGACGAAGCTGTAGRCAGCCTCGCCTGCGAACTGCAACTTGCCGGGAACCAGCTGCTGCTTCCGCGCAGCGATCACAAAAAATGTAGCGATAATGACAACCGACAGGATTACCAGCAGCATCTGCTTGGAAAATCCTTCGGCCGCACCCCAGGGGATGATAGCCGGCAGGTGAAGTTCTTCAATTCCAGGAGGCGTGAAGGTTCCTGAATCTTGGGCCGGGAGCGCAAGCGCGATCAACGCGTTTCCTCTCTGCAGTGTCCATCATTGGGCGTTGGGCGGGGACCGGCGACATTGGTGCCCGCCTCTCCCCCTGTAAAATTATTTGGCATTACTGTTCCTCGTCCTGGGACGGGCCACGTGCAGCATTGCCGTCACCAGCAGAAATTCTGTTACTGGTGAGGCCGTGCATATGAGAAAGATAGAACCCTCCCGCAGCTCCAAGCAGAGCGCCTGCGAGCACAATCCAGCGGGTTCCCCACAGATTATCCAGTCCCCACCCTATCAAACTCCAGACGATGATTCCGCCAACAATGTAGCTGAAGACGGCGATTCCGGCGTTGTATCCGCCGTCGCTTCCGTCGGTCGATACACCGGGGGCACCGGGCGTAGTTTTGGGTGATTTGGCTGGCTGGTTTTCTGGTCCGGTACGTGGTCCGCCAACTGGCCTGCGGCCGGATTTGCGGCTAAACATCGGTGCCGCCTTTTCGCGTTTCGGGATCGTTGTAAATCTGAAGCCTGGCCTTGCTGAAACCGTAAATTTCGGCTGCCTGCCACAACACGACGGTGACGACGGCGCCGATCAGGAACCAGCGGTCGTGCAGCCAGGCCGGGGCGCCGATGACGAAGAGGACCACGGCGAAGCCGACAACCTTGACGAAGTACGTCGCGACGAACACTCCGATCGCTCCGGAGGGGTTGTTGCGGCCGACGAAGTGGCCCACCGCGAGGCTGATGGCAAAGAAGGCCATCACCAGCGCGCCCCCGAACAGTGCGGACCAGAACCCCACGGCGCCGTTAAAGATGTAGGCGGCTGTGCCGGTCAACACCAGTGCTGCGGCGGAGGCCGCGGAACTGATTGCCAGCAGCCTGAGCCACAGGGATTTTGTGGGGCCGGAGACGCCAACGGGTCCGTTGMCGGAAGCGGGTTCCGGTTCGGCGTTGGAGGTCATCAGATCCCAATCGTCGCTGGCGTATTGCTGGTCAAGGCAGGCGGCGAAGTACCGCCCCTGAATTCTACATTAGATAGAAATTATTCGGAAAAGCGCGTCGGAGCCGGTTCCCGGGCATGCCGGTCAGGCTATTCGGGAGTGCGGGCCATCTGCCGCGGCCCGCGCTGGCGCAGGTACGGCCAGGCAGTCGCCACGGCCATGATTGCCGCGGCGGCCAGATCGATGGCGAGGACTATGTGCCAGGGGAAGATCGCGAAAGCGAGGCCGCCGAAGGCAAGGATGCAGGTCCACAAGTACATCAGCACGACGGCGCCGCGGTGCGAGTATCCGATGTCCAGGAGTTTGTGGTGCAGGTGTCCGCGGTCCGCCGACCACGGCGACCGGCCCAGCGCTGTCCGCCGCACCACGGCCAGGCACAGGTCCAGCAGCGGCAGGAACAGCACCGCGAACGGCAACAGGATCGGGATGATCGTGGGGATGCCGTTGGCCCGGTCGTAGAGGCCCGAGCTGATCTGGCCGGTCGAGACGACGCCGGCCGAGGCCATCAGCAGGCCAATCAGCATGGCCCCGGAATCGCCCATAAAGATTTTGGAGGGGAACCAGTTATGCGGCAGGAAGCCGACGCAACTGCCGACCACGACGGCGGTCAGCAGGGTGGCGAGGTCCGAACGGTCCAGCAGGACGGCCGTGCGGTGGACCCAGTAGGCCGTGAGGAAGAACGCCGCCCCGCCGATGATCGCCACGCCCGCGGCGAGCCCGTCCAGTCCGTCGATGAAATTGAACGCATTCATGGTGGTGACGATCAGCCCGGCCGTCAGCACAATGCTCACGGCCTCGTTCTGGATCACGATCGGCTCGGGAATGAACGGGATGATCGTCATCCGGACCCCCCAGGTGGCCACGACCAGTGCCGCGGCGCTTTGGCCGATCAGCTTGACCCACCACCGCAGATCCAGCAGGTCGTCCGCCACGCCGACAACGACGATCACGGCGGCCCCGGCCAGGATTCCCCATGGCGCCGTGTTGTTCCGGAAGATGTCCTTGACGAAAAACGAATTGCTCGCCGTGACCAGGGCAACCAGCACGCCCGCGAAGATGCCGAGGCCGCCGAGCCGGGAGATCGGGGTGGAATGCATGTCGCGGCTGCGGATCGGGGAATACAGCTCCAGCTTGTTGCCCGCGAGCCGGGCACCCCATGTCGCCGCGTAGGTCACAATCGCTGCCGTCAGCATCATGAGCAGGTACATGATCACGGGACGACCACCAGCCAAACGCCGTCAGTACCGTCAGCACAGGCACCGCACGCCGGCACGTCCGRCAGCACCGGACGCGCCGGTGAGCTGCGGAAATGGGGTGGATTCGATTGCGGTGGAACTGTCTTTCGAAAAATGAAACTTCTCCGTCGCCGTGCGCAGGGCAGGCAGTGCGTAGTGCCTGACAGGGCTGTATTACAGTGGACTCTAGTCAAGATACTAATGCCAACGGCCACCTGTCTTCGCGTCACACGGCCCTCTGCCGGCGGGAAAACCACTGACGGTCGTGCTGAAAGGACCCCGCGATGACCCCCTCGGTTGCAGTCGCTGCCGTGACGTTTGACCGTCCCAGGGAGCTGGCGGTCCTGATGGACGCCATCAACAACCAGACCGCTCCAGTGCAGTCCATTTGCCTCGTCGACAGTGGCACCGTGCCGTCGACGGACGTTGCCGGCCAGCACGCCAACGTGGACTATGTCCGGTCCGAGGCAAACCTTGGCGGCGCCGGCGGATTCTCGTTGGCCATCCTCAAGGCCGTGGCCAGCKGGGCTGACTGGATCTGGATGATGGACGACGACGCCGAACCGGCAGATCCCGACTGCCTTGCCACGTTGCTCCGTGAGGCCCAGGAACGTGATCTGGACGCCGTCGTGCCCCTSGTGGTGGCCCCCGGCCACCCGGACCAGCTGTCCTTTTTCTTCCGGCTSGRCGGCAAGGTCACGCATGAGCGCGCGGAGGTGGAAAAGGTCGGATTCCTGCCCGACGACGGGCACTTCTTCAACGGCGCCCTGATCCGTTCCGATGTCTTCTTCAAAGTCGGCCTGCCGGACATGCGCCTTTTCATCCGTGGCGACGAGGTGGACTTCACGCTCAGGCTCAGGAAGGCCGGGATCCGCTTCGGCACGGTGACCACCGCCGCCATCACGCACCCGCACGCCTTCGCTGAAACCAAGCACGTCTTCGGTGCGCGGTGGCACGTGATCGTTCCGGATTCCGCCTTCAAGCGCTACTTCTACTACCGGAACCGCGGGTACATGATCCGCCGCCACTTCCGGGTCAAGTCCTTCATCGCGGATGTGGGCGGCTACCTCGGCTACTTCCTGCGCAGCGGCGATTTCCGCGGGCTCGCTGACTGKTTCCGCGCCTTTTCCGCCGGGCTCCGCGGCAAGGGCTTCGGCCCGCTGGAGGACCAGAAGTTCTGACGTGCTCCCCCGCTGGCAGCCCCGCCGGCAGCCTAGGGCTGCCGGCGCAGGCGCCGTCGGAGCAGCAGGCCCAGCAGCACCCAGGGTTCGCCGAACACCCGGTAGGCCACCCGCTGCGGGTGGAGCATGAGCCGCCAGGCCCATTCGAGTCCGAGCCGGCCGATCCAGCGCGGCGCCAGTTTCTGCACACCGGCAATCTGTTCGATGGCGCCGCCGACGGTGCAGTAGACCGCAGGCGGAAGCGCGGCAAGCCGGCGGGCCATGACCTGCTCCTGCAGCGGCATCCCGAGGCCCAGCAGCACAAGTTGGGGGCGCAGCCGGTTCAGCCATTCGACCGCGGCTTCCTCAACTTCCTTGTTCCAGCCTTCGCCAGGCATGCCGTCGACCCGCCCCCCGGGGACGATCTCCCGCAGCTTGGCCACGGCGCCGGCGTTGGCCACGGCACCTGCACCGATGACCGCAATGCGCTCCAGTCCCGCGACATTGCCGAGCGCGGGAATCCAGTCGGTCGACCCCAGCCGGTAGTCCATCACCGGTTCCCTTCCGTCGTCTTCTTCGCCGGTCTTCGCCCAGAGCCAGAGCACCGGTGCGCCGTCGATCAGGACCACGTCGCTGCGCTCGTAGAACGAACGGAAGGCAGGATCGGAGTGCAGCAGCGTCACGCTGTGCAGGTTGTGCCCCACCACGATCCTGGTCACGCCCTCGGCCATGAAGGTGCTGAGGACCGCGGTCAGCTCGGACACCGTCACGGGGGTCGCTTCGACGTCGAGGAAAGGGACGCGCTGACGCTCCAGCGTCATGCGGAACCGGGCTCCGGCGCAGCGGCGGACTCCGCGGCGTTGCCGTCGATGTCCAGGACGCCGGGCACCACGCCGCGCAGGCGGTCGAGGCTGATGGCTCCCTGCCGGACGACGCGCAAGGGCAGCGCCGTCGCGTCGACGATGGTCGAGGCGAGGGCGTCGGCGCCGTCGGCGGGCCGGGGTCCGCCCTCCAGGTAGACCTCCACGGATTCCGCCAGCTGGGCTTCGGCGTCCGCGGCGGTCTGCGCTGCGGCCTGCCCGGTGCGGTTCGCGGAGGACACCGCGAGGGGTCCGGTAAGCGTCAGCAGGTCCTGGGCGATCTCGTCGGCCGGGATCCGCAGGGCGACCGTGCCTTTGGTCTCGCCGAGATCCCAGTCCAACGACGGCTGGGCATGCAGGATCAGGGTCAGGCCGCCGGGCCAGAACGCCTCGGCCAGCCGCCGCGCCTCGGCCGGAACGTCCGTGGCCAGGCCATCGAGGGCGTTCAGCCTGGGGATCAGCACGGGCGGCGGCATCTTCCGGCTCCGGCCCTTGGAGGCGAGCAGCAGGGTCACGGCAAGGGGTGAAAAGGCGTCGGCGGCAATCCCGTAGACCGTGTCCGTGGGAAAGACCACGCACTTGTTCTCCCGGATGGCCCGCTGGGCGTGCTCAAGTCCAGCAGCGCGCTGCTCGGCCGCCGTGCAATCGTAGCTAGTCGTCACTGGCCTATTCTTTCATCACTTGTCACACGATTATTCGCAGGCGTCGGCCCTGACGGTGCCAGGACGGCGCTGGTGGCGCGGTCCTTGCCGTTGAGGTCACGGTGCGTTGTCACCTCGGCGAACAAGCCGGTGCGGTTGAGCATCGCGGCGATCCATTCCGACTGGACCTCGGCGTGCTCCATCACGAAGTAGCCACCGGGGACCAGCAGGCGGGCAGCCGAGGCGGCCGCCGCCGTCGGAAGTTCCATCCCGTCCGCTCCCCCGCCGTAGAGCGCCTCGGGCGGGTCGTGCAGCGCCACTTCGGGTTCGTTYGGGATCGCTTCGGCGGGGATGTAGGGCGGGTTGGAGACGACGACGTCGAACGTGCCGTTGTGTTCGGCCAGCGCATCGCGCAGGTCGCCACGGATGAGGTGGACGCCCAGGGGAGCCAAGTTTTTCTCCGCCCACGCGTGCGCGAATTCGCTGAACTCGACCGCGTGGACTTCCGCGCCGGGAACCTCATGGGCGATCGAGCCTGCAATGGCACCGGACCCGGTGCCCAGGTCCACGACCTTGGGGTGCGCCAGGCCGTGCAGCCGTTTCCTGTCGCTGAGCCAGTCCAGGACCAGCTGCACCACGGATTCGGTCTCCGGCCGCGGGATGAACACACCGGGACCGACGGCGAGTTCGAGGTAGCGGAAGTGCGCCACGCCCGTTATGTGCTGCAGCGGGATCCGCTGCGCCCGTTCGGCGACGAGGTCGGCGTAGCCTTCCGGCGCCGGCGAGTCCCCGAGCATCAGCGCGCGCAGCCGGCCGAGTCCGACGCCGAGCAGGTGCTCGGCCAGGAGCTCGGCGTCCACACGCGGGCTGGGCACGCCGGCCTCCGCGAGGACCGCCGTCGCCTCGCTGACGGCCTCCGCGAGGCTCGGACCATCACCTGCAGTCATCACCAGTGACCCGCGCCTATTCGCCGATGGCGTCGAGCCGGGACTGCTCGTCCAATTCAATGGCCGACTGGATCACCGGTTCCAGGTCGCCGTTCATGACCTGGTCCAGGTTGTAGGCCTTGTAACCGGTGCGGTGGTCCGCAATCCGGTTTTCCGGGTAGTTATAGGTACGGATGCGCTCGGAGCGGTCCATGGTGCGGATCTGCGACTTGCGCTGCGCCGAGTTTTCGGCGTCGATCAGCTCCTGCTGGTGCGCCAGGATGCGGGCACGCAGCACGCGCATGCCGGCCTCACGGTTCTGCAGCTGCGACTTCTCGTTCTGCATGGCGACGACGATTCCGGTGGGAAGGTGCGTGATGCGCACCGCGGAGTCGGTGGTGTTGACCGACTGCCCGCCGGGACCGGAGGAGCGGTAGACGTCGATCTTGAGATCGTTCTGGTTGATCTCGAGCTCCTCGGGCTCGTCCACTTCGGGCAGCACCAGCACGCCGGCGGCCGAGGTGTGGATGCGGCCCTGGGATTCGGTGACGGGGACACGCTGGACCCGGTGCACGCCGCCTTCGAACTTGAGCCGGGCGTACACGCCTTCGGCCGGATCGTTCGAGCTGCCCTTGACGGCCATCTGGACGTCCTTGTACCCGCCGAGGTCCGATTCGGTGGCAGAGATGATCTCGGTCTTCCAGCCGCGGGATTCCGCGTAGCGGCTGTACATCCGCAGCAGGTCCGCGGCGAACAGGGCTGCCTCGTCGCCGCCTTCGCCGCCCTTGACCTCGAGGATCACGTTGCGGGAGTCGTCCGGGTCGCGCGGGATCAGCAGCCGGCGCAGCTTGGCCGCCGCCAGCTCCAGCGCGGCCTCCAGCTCGGGCACCTCGGCCGCAAACTCGGGGTCCTCGTCCGCCATTTCCTTGGCAGCGGCCAGGTCATCGCGGATGCCTTCCCAGCGGTGGTAGGCCTCCACAATGCCGTTCAACTGCGCAGAACGCCGCCCCAGCTTCCGGGCCAGGCGCTGGTCAGCGTAGACAGCAGGATCCCCCAGCTGAGCCTGGATAGAGTCATGCTCATCCAACAGGCCCTGTACGGACTCAAACATTTTCAAACCTCTTTCGACTTGAAACCAAGTCTAGTTACGACAACAAAAACTGGACCGCGGCTGGCGACTTAACGACGAAGCCGCACGGATTTTTCCGCCCCGGGAGTGGCTTCGGGCCTGCCGACGCCGGGTGGCTTGCGATCGTAGATCGTAAGCCACCCGGCGGAGGGGCGGGGGCGGAAAATCCGTGCGGCGTTAGCGCGCGGGACCGCCAGAATCTAGCGGTTGGAGCAGCTATTTGTCGTTATCGGACTTCGCACCAAGCGTCGTCTTCTGCACCTGCATGAGGAACTCGACGTTGCTCTGGGTCTCCCGGATCTTGTTGGTCAGCAGCTCAAGGCTCTGCTGCGTTTCGAGTCCGGACAGGACGCGGCGCAGCTTCCACATGATCTTGACTTCCTCGGGGGAAAGCAGGTTTTCCTCGCGGCGGGTACCGGACGCGTTGACGTCCACGGCCGGGAAGATGCGCTTGTCCGCGAGCTGGCGGGACAGTCGCAGTTCCATGTTGCCGGTGCCCTTGAACTCTTCGAAGATGACCTCGTCCATCTTGGAGCCGGTCTCGACGAGCGCGGTGGCCAGGATGGTCAGCGAGCCGCCGTTTTCGATGTTGCGGGCTGCACCGAAGAAGCGCTTCGGCGGGTACAGCGCTGCGGAGTCCACACCACCGGACAGGATGCGGCCGGAGGCCGGTGCTGCCAGGTTGTAGGCGCGGCCCAGGCGGGTCATGGAGTCCAGGAGCACCACAACGTCCATGCCCATTTCCACGAGGCGCTTGGCACGCTCGATGGAAAGCTCGGCCACGGTGGTGTGGTCGTCGGCGGGACGGTCGAAGGTGGAGGCAATGACCTCACCCTTGACGGTGCGCTGCATGTCCGTGACTTCTTCGGGACGTTCGTCAACGAGCACCATCATGAGGTGGACCTCAGGATTGTTGGTGGTGATGGCGTTGGCGATGGACTGCAGGATGAGCGTCTTGCCGGCCTTCGGCGGCGAAACGATCAGACCGCGCTGGCCCTTGCCGATCGGGGCCACGAGGTCGATGACGCGCGGGCCGATCTTCTTCGGGTCCGTCTCGAGGCGCAGGCGCTCGGAGGGGTACAGCGGAACGAGCTTCGCGAATTCGACGCGGTCCTTGAGCTCTTCCGGCGTCTTGCCGTTCACCGAGGTGACGCGGACCAGGGCGTTAAACTTCTGGCGGGCGGACTGCTGCTGGCTCCCCTGCTGGGCTTCGCCTTCGCGCGGTGCACGGATGGCGCCGACGACGGCGTCGCCCTTGCGCAGGTTGTACTTCTTGACCTGGGCGAGCGAGACGTAGACGTCGTTCGGGCCCGGCAGGTAACCGGACGTGCGGATGAACGCATAGTTCTCGAGCACGTCGAGGATACCGGCGACCGGCAGCAGGACATCGTCCTCGGTGACCTCGACGTCGTCGACGTCGGGTCCCTGCTGACGTCCGCGGCGGCGGTCGTTGCGGTCGCGGAAGCGATCGTTGCGCGAGGAGTTGTCGCGGCTGTCCTGCTGGCCCTGGCGGTCACCGCGGTCGTTGCGGTCACGACGGTTGCGGCGGTTCCGGCGGCTTCCGCCGTCAGAATCATCGCTGTCGCGGGTGTTCTCGCGGGGGCCGGCCGAGTCGTCGCGGCCGCCACGGGTGCGGGTGTCACGGCGCTGGCCGTCTTCGCTGCCGGGCTCGCGCTGTTCGGTGCGCTGTTCACGCTGTTCGGTGCGCTGTTCACGCTGTTCGGTGCGCTGATCGCGCTGCTCGGTGCGCTGTTCAGCGGCGGGCTGCTCGGCCGGGGCCTCGACGGCGTTCTGGCCGGCATCCGTGGCCTGGGCTGCGGCTTCGCCGCGGCGGCGGTTGCGGGTGCGCGGCTGCCTCGCGCGGTCGCCGGATTCCGTTCCGGAAACGGCGGCGGCGGATTCTGCAGTGGCGGATTCCCGGGCGCCGGACTCGGTGGAACCCGCGGGGGCTTCAGCCGGGGCGGCGGCGGGTGCCTCAACGGCGGGAGCCGTGACGACTCCGTCGCTGCCTGCACGGCGGCTGCGGCCACGGCGGGCGCGGGGGCTTTCCTGGGCGGTGTTTTCCCTTGCCAGGGACTCGTCCTCGGCGGCGGGCACCGTTGCGGGCGCAGCTGCCGGGGCCGCTGCGTGGGACACAGTGCCGTTGTCGCTCGCCTTTTCGGCAGCGCGGGCCGGAGCCTTGCTTACCGGAGTGCCTGCGCGGTGGGCGGAAATGGCCGTGACCAGATCACCCTTGCGCATGCGGGAACCGCCGGAAATGCCCAGCTGGCTGGCGAGGGCCTGGAGCTGGGCGAGCTTAAGGCCTGCAAGGCCGCTGCTCTTGGCGGGTGCTGCCGTTGATTCGGCAGCAGAAGATGTATCCACAGCCGGAGACAGCTCAGTGGTTTCGGTCACGAAGGATCCTTCCCCCTCGACGGCGTCCAGGCTAAGAGCTGGACGCGGTGATTTGATCTGGGCTGCAGTTCAGATCTGCAGCCGGGATTTCGGCCTTGCCGGATGGATATCGGCCAGCAGGGCCGGATATTGCTTCACCATGCACGATCCGAGAAATGAGGAACGGCGGGCTGAGTTTCAGGGGGCAGATCAATTCTGCTGATTCCTGCGTCAGACCGAAAGCAGGTGGCACCGGAAAATATTGCGCAGTGAAAGATGAGAGAGGCTACGTGGCCAACATCGCGGTCTTACAACGGTTACAAATTTACCGCCTGCGTATTTACCGCCGGTGCACTTCCACTTTAGCACCTTCAACGTCCACGGCCAGCTTCATCACGCGCCAGCCCACTTCCGGCGTGTTGCCCGCGGTGTGGGCGCCGATGAAGTCCACAACCTCACGGGCTTCCGCTTCGCCGTTGGCCAGGACCAGCACGGTGGGTCCGGCGCCGGATACGACGGCGGCGTGCCCTGCCCGGCGCAGCGCGCCGATCAGTTCCGCGCTGGGCCGCATGGCCTCGGCGCGGTAGCTCTGGTGCAGGTAGTCCTCGGTGCCGGGCAGCAGGAATTCCGGGTTCGTGGTCAGGGCATGGATCAGCAGGGCGGCGCGGCCGGAGTTCATGGCCGCGGCATGGTGGCCCACCGAAGCGGGCAAAAGGGCCCGGGCGGCCTCAGTGGAGAGCTCGTAGTCGGGCACGGCGACCACAGGGATCACCGAGGCGGCCACGGACGCGCACGTGCTGCTGTACTGGTCACTGTCCTGCCATGACAGCGCCAGTCCGCCGAAAATGGCGGGTGCAACGTTGTCCGGGTGGCCTTCCATTTCGCTGGTGAGCTGCAGGATCCAGTCGCTGCCACGCCGGGAGGCCTCCGGAACCAGGGCATTGGCGGCGCTGACGGCCGCCACCACGGCCGAGGCCGAGGAGCCCAGGCCCCGTCCGTGCGGGTTGACGTTGTCCGCCGTGATCCGCAGGCCTTCGTGCCGGAACCCCAGGCGGTGCAGGGCCTCGGTCAAGGCCTTGACCACGAGGTGCGTCGCATCGCGGGGCAGGGACTCGGCACCCTCGCCGCTGAGCTCGAATTCGAGTTCACCGCTGGCCAGGGTTTCCACGGTCAGCGTGTCATGCAGCGAGAGGGCCAGGCCGAGGCTGTCGTACCCGGGGCCCAGGTTGGCGCTCGTGGCCGGGACACGCACGGTGACCAGCTGGCCCGCCGGAACGGCCGGGGAGCCGGCAGCTGATTCGGCCGGGACGGTGAGGGTTGTTTCCAACGTTATTTTTCTTCCAGTCCCAATGCTGCGGCGACGGTGACGACGTCGTTGGAGACCTTGACCGGCTGCACGTCGCTGCCGTCCTCGGTGCGCAGAGCCCACTGCGGGTCCTTGAGGCCGTGACCGGTCACCGTGATCACGATCGTCTTGCCTGCCGGCACTTCCCCGGCCGCGTGCTTCTTGATCAGCCCGGCGACGCCGGCAGCGGAGCCGGGCTCCACGAAAACGCCTTCCCGGGCAGAGAGCCACCGGTGCGCGGACAGGATTTCCTCGTCCGTGACGGCCTCGATCACGCCGCCGGATTCATCCCGGGCCGCCACGGCGGTGTCCCAGGAGGCCGGGTTGCCGATCCGGATGGCGGTGGCAATGGTGTCGGGCTCGGTGATGGGGTGGCCGGCCACGAAGGGTGCCGCCCCTGCGGCCTGGAAGCCCCACATGACGGGTGTCTTGGTGGACACGGCGGGCAGCGACCCGGCGGTGGGCGACTCAAACGCCGCAGCGTATTCCTTGTAGCCCTTCCAGTACGCGCTGATGTTGCCGGCGTTGCCCACCGGGAGCACATGGAAGTCGGGGGCGTCGCCGAGCGAATCCACCACTTCGAAGGCACCGGTCTTCTGGCCTTCGATCCGGGCCGGGTTGACGGAGTTGACCAGGAACACCGGGTAGGACTCGCCGAGCTTGCGGGCGATGTCAAGGCAGTCGTCGAAGTTGCCGTCCACCTGCAGCAGCGTGGCTCCGTGCGCGACTGCCTGGCTGAGCTTGCCCATGGAGATCTTGCCCTCCGGGACCAGCACCGCGCACTGCAGCCCGGCAGCCGTCGCATAGGCCGCGGCGGAGGCGGAGGTGTTGCCGGTGGAGGCGCAGACCACGGCCTTGGCGCCGGCGGCCACCGCTGCCGTCATGGCCATGGTCATGCCGCGGTCCTTGAAAGAACCGGTCGGGTTCATGCCTTCGACCTTGAGGTAGACGGTGCTGCCGGTCAGCTCGGAGAGGTGGCGGGCATGCACGAGCGGGGTGCCGCCCTCGCCCAGGCTGATGACCTTGGTCGCTTCCGTGACAGGAAGACGGTCGGCGTATTCGCGGATGACACCGCGCCATTGGTGAGCCACTTAGACTCCTTCTACCCGGAGTACGGATGTGACGGAATTGATGACGTCCAGGCGCCTGACGGCCTCGACGGTTGCTGCAAGTGCGGCTTCGCGTGCACGGTGTGTCACGATCCGCAGCTCGGCCGATTCCACGTTGGAGTCGGCGTCGCGGTGAATGGTCTGCCGCATGATTTCGATGGACACGCCGTGCTCCGCGAAGAGCTGCGCGATCCTGGCCAGGACGCCGGGCTGGTCCGCGACGTCGAGTCCGATGTAGTAGCTGGTGACGGCCGCGTCGATGGGCAGCGATGGCACGTGCCCCGTGGTGGTTTCGGTGCGGCCGGGGCCGCCCAGGACAATGCGGCGGGCCGCGGAGACGAGGTCGCCCAGCACGGCGGACGCCGTCGGGGTGCCGCCGGCACCCTGGCCGTAGAACATGAGCTCGCCGGCGTTCTCGGCTTCGATGAAGACGGCGTTGAATGCACCGCGGACAGCAGCGAGGGGGTGCTCGCGGGGCAGGAGCGTGGGGTGGACACGGACCGAGACGCCGGTTTTGCCGTCCTCGTCAACCAGTTTCTCGGCAATGGCCAGCAGCTTGATGACAAAGCCGGCTTCCTTGGCGGCGGCGATGTCCGCCGCGGTGACCGACGTGATGCCCTCGCAGGAGACATCTTCCAGGGCAAACCGCGTGTGGAAGGACAGCGAAGCGAGGATTGCGGCCTTGGCGGCGGCGTCGTAGCCTTCGATGTCGGCCGTGGGGTCGGCTTCCGCGTAGCCCAGGCGCTGGGCCTCGGCCAGCGCGTCGGCGAACTGCGCGCCGGTCGAGTCCATCTGGTCGAGGATGAAGTTGGTGGTGCCGTTGACAATCCCGAGCACCCGGGTGATCCGGTCGCCGGACAGGCTGTCACGGATGGGCCGCAGGATGGGGATGGCGCCGGCCACGGCGGCCTCGTAGGACAGCTGCACCCCGGCCTTGTCCGCTTCCTCGTACAGTGTGGGGCCGTCCTGGGCCAGGAGCGCCTTGTTGCCGCTGACAACACAGGCACCGTGCCGCATGGCGGTAAGGATCAGGGTCCGGGCCGGCTCAATGCCGCCCATGAGTTCAATGACGACGTCGGCGTCCTTGACGAGGACTTCGGCGTCAGTGGTGAACAGCTCCCGCGGCAGCTCGACGTCGCGCTTGGCATCGAGGTTGCGCACCGCGATGCCCTGCAGTTCCAGCCGGGCGCCGGTGCGCGCGGCCAGGGCGTCGGCGTCGTCAATGAGAATCCGCGCAACCTGGGCCCCAACGTTGCCACAGCCCAGCAGGGCCACTTTCAGGGTTCGCAATTCAGACATTCAGACTCCCATGTCGCGGTTGAGCAAATCTTCTTCGGTTTCCCCGCGGACAATGAGCCGGGCAGATCCGTCGCTGACAGCGATAACGCCCGGCCGGGCCAGATAGTTGTAGTTGCTTGACAGGGCCCAGCAGTAGGCGCCGGTCCCCGGTACAGCAAGCAGATCACCGGCTGCCACGTCCTCGGGCAGATATACATCTCTAACAACTATGTCGCCGCTCTCGCAATGTTTGCCCACCACTCGGGACAGCTGCGGCGCCGCGTCGGAGCTCCGCGAGGCGAGAATCGCCGAATAATCCGCGTCGTACAGCACCGGCCGGGGGTTGTCGCTCATCCCGCCGTCCACCGACACATAGCGGCGGGGGTGCGTAACGTCCCCGGCTCCGTCGCGGCCGGCCGCGGCACCAGCAGAGGCCGGGGAATCCACCCGGACGGTCTTGAGCGTGCCGACCTCATACAGCGTAAAGGTGGTGCTTCCGACGATCGCGCGGCCCGGTTCGATCGAAATCCGGGGGGCGGTTATGCCGAGGGCAGCGCATTTGGAACGGACGACGGCGGCCATCGCCTGCGCGATTTCGGCGGCCGGGCGCGGGGTGTCCACGGGGGTGTAGGCGATGCCGTAGCCGCCGCCGAGGTCAAGCTCGGGCAACACGATGGAGTACTTCGACTGCATCGCTGCCAGGAAGTCGAGCAGCCTCTCGGCGGCGAGGGCGAAGCCGTCCGGTTCGAAGATCTGCGAGCCGATGTGGCAGTGCAGGCCCAGCAGTTCGATGCTGGCGTGCCCGGTGGCCGCGGCCACGGCTTCCTCTGCGGCGGACAGTCCGGCCTGATCCGTGGAGTCCCCGGCCATGGACAGGCCGAATTTCTGGTCCTCGTGGGCCGTGGCGATGAATTCGTGGGTGTGGGCGTGCACTCCGGGGGTCAGCCGCAGCATCACCCTGGCGGTGTCGCCCCGGTTGGCGGCGATCGCCGCGACGCGTTCGAGCTCGTCGAGGCTGTCCACCACGATCCGTCCCAGCTGCATGTCCAGCGCCCGGTGGATTTCGCCGTCGGACTTGTTGTTCCCATGCAGGGCGACGTCGGCGCCGGGGATGCCGGCGCGGAAGGCCACGGCGAGTTCGCCGCCGGACGCCGTGTCCAGGCGCAGCCCCTCTTCCTCGACCCAGCGGACCACGGAGGTGCACAGGAAGGACTTGCCGGCGTAGTAGACGTCCACTCCCCCGCAAATATCGGCGAAGGCGTCGTTGAAGGCGTCGCTGAACGCCCGGGCCCGGGCCCGGAAGTCTGTCTCGCTCAGCACGAACAGCGGCGTGCCGTACTGGCGCTGCAGCTCACTGACCGTCAGCCCCTCGATGGTGAGCTCGCCGTCGTCGTTGCGCGCAACACCGCCCGCCCACAGCGGTTCGTGGAGGGCATTGAGGTCGGCGGGGACCTCGAGCCAGTCCGGGGCGAGCGGGGACTGTCCTGAATTCGCGGTCATGGCGGTTACATCCGTTCCGGCGCCGAGACGCCCAGCAGTTCCAGTCCGTTGGCCAGCACCTGGCTGGTGGCGTCATTGAGCCACAGCCTGGTGCGGTTGGTGTCGGTGATGGGTTCCTCGCCCTGCGGCGCCACGCGGCAGGCGTCATACCAGCGGTGGTAGGCGCCGGCGATCACTTCGAGGTGGCGGGCCACGCGGTGCGGCTCGCGCAGCTCGGCGGCCTTGGCCACGATCGAGGGATAGCTGCCCAGGTGCGAGAGCAGCTCGTTTTCGGTGGGGTGCTCCAGCAGGGCAGCGTTGAAGCTGTCTATGCCGTCCACACGGCGCTCCACGCCGGCGGCCACGGCATTGCGGGCGGCGCCGCGGGAGCGGGCGTGGGCGTACTGGACATAGAACACCGGGTTTTCGTTGCTGTGTTTCTTCAGCAGCTCCGGGTCCAGCGTCAGCGGCGAATCGGCGGGGAACCGGGCCAGCGAGTACCGGACGGCATCCTTGCCGAGCCAGGAGATGAGGTCCTTGAGCTCGATGATGTTGCCGGCTCGCTTGGACAGTTTGGCGCCGTTGACGGAGACCAGCTGGCCGATCAGGACCTCGATGTTGACCTCGGGGTCGTCCCCGGCGGCTGCCGCGATGGCCTTGAGCCGGTTGATGTAGCCGTGGTGGTCGGCGCCGAGGAGGTAGATCTTCTCGGTGTAGCCGCGGTCCTTCTTGGACAGGTAGTAGGCGGCGTCGGCGGCGAAGTACGTGGGCTCACCGTTTGCGCGGACCATCACGCGGTCCTTGTCATCGCCGAAGTCGGTGGTGCGCAGCCAGACCGCGCCGCCGTCGTCGAACACGTGGCCCTGTTCGCGCAGGCGGGCGACGGCGTCCTCGATCGCGCCGGCGTCGTGGAGCTCCTGCTCGGAGAAGTAGACATCGAAGTCGACGCCAAAATCGGCCAGCGTCTGCTTGATGTCATGCATTTGCGCCTTGTAGGCGGCGCCCCGGATCACCGGCAGGGCCGCCACTTCGGTGAGTTCGCGGATGTCCGGGTGTTCGGTGAGCACCTCGTGGCCGAGGTCCGCGATGTACTGGCCCGGGTAGCCGCCCTGGGGCACGTCCCGGCCGTGCAGCCTGGCGAACACGGAGTTCGCGAACACGTTCATCTGGGAACCGGCGTCGTTGATGTAGTACTCGGCAGTGACGTCGGCACCGGAGGCCCGGAGGACGCGGGCGATCGCGTCGCCGAGGGCGGCCCAGCGGGTGTGGCCGATGTGCAGCGGGCCGGTGGGGTTGGCCGAGACGAATTCCATGTTGACCGTGTGCCCGGCGAGCGCGGTGTTGGTGCCGTAGGCCGCACCGGCCTCGACGATCGCCTTGGCGAGGGCACCGGCGGCAGCGGCGTCCACGGTGATGTTCAGGAAGCCGGGGCCGGCAATGTCCACCGCGGACACACCGTCGATCGTTTTGAGCCGGGCGCTCAGGACGGACGCGAACTCCCGCGGGTTGGTGCCCGCCGTTTTGGCCAGCTGGAGGGCGACGTTGGTGGCCCAGTCCCCGTGGTCCCTGTTCTTGGGGCGCTCCACGCGCACCTCATCCGGGATGTCGGCCGCGGAGAGGGCTATGTCACCGGCGGCGACGGCGTCCTTCAGGCAGGCGGATATGGCGAGGGAGAGTTCTTCTGGGGTCACACTTCTAGCCTACCGGTGGGCCCGGAGTGCGGCGGAATCTGCCGTCCCGGCATGACGTCGGGGCCGGTTACGGGAAGGCCCGAGGTCATCAAGGCCTCGCGCCCAGGGTGAACCGTTACCCTGAATTCAACGTCTGCAACCCTGTCATGCCTCCACATTGTTCGCTGTCCGATCCCCGCAAAGAATCGAGTCCCGCATGAATACCGCCTTCCGCAAAAGCGTCCTCGTCGGCATTGCTGGCCTCTCCGTGGCCGGAACAGCGGCTGGCTGCGCCCCGTCGGCCCAGGCCCCGGCCGCACAGGGCGCGCCCCCGGCATCCGAGTCCGCTGCAGGTACCGGTTCTTACAAGGACGGCACGTACAGCGCCGACGGGAACTACACCTCCCCCAACGGCACTGAGACCGTGGGCGTGGAACTGACGCTGGCCGGCGGTGCCGTGTCCGACGTGAAGATCACGCAGCACCCCTCGAATCCGAACACCCGAAAGTTCCAGGGCGAGTTCGCCGGCGGCATCCAGTCCCAGGTTGTTGGCAAGAAGCTTGACGAGATCAAGGTTTCCAAAGTGGCCGGATCCTCGCTGACCAGCGGCGGCTTCAACCAGGCCGTGGCGAAGATCAAGTCACAGGCCCAATAGCGCAGCGAGGGACAGAGGAATCGTGGCGCATCCGGGCTGGACGCACTTCAGCTTTGACGGGATCGGGACCCGCTGGGAGATTTCCACCCCGTCCCGGCTCTCCGGCGAGCTCCGCCGTGGCCTGCTCGCCACGGTGGAGGAGTACGACGCCGCGTGGTCCCGGTTCCGCCCCGATTCGCTCATTGCCGACGCAGCCCGGACGCCTGGCCGCATTGAGCTGCCCGCCGAAGGGGCCGCCCTGGGCGCGCTGTACGGCACCCTGTACCGGCTCACCGAGGGTGCGATGACCCCGCTCATCGGCGGGAGCCTGGAGCGACTGGGCTACGACGCCACCTACACCCTGCGCCCGGGCGGCGCGCCGCTTCCCGCGCCCCGGTGGGAGGATGCGCTGGACTGGCAGGGCACCGCGCTGACCACCACGGTTCCGGCGGTGATCGACGTCGGCGCGGCCGGAAAGGGCCAGCTGGCGGATCTGCTCTCCGCCCGGCTCCGGGACGGCGGCTGCGCCGGGCATTTCATCGATGCCAGCGGGGACCTGCTGAATCCGGGGCCGGATCCGGTGGTGGTTGCCCTCGAGCACCCCTACGATCCCACCCGGGCAATCGGCACCGTCCAGCTGGGGGCCGGCGCCCTGTGCGCTTCCGCCGCCAACCGGCGCGCCTGGGGCGACGGGTTCCATCATGTCCTGGACGGCACCACGGGAGCTCCGGTGCGTACCGTTGTCGCCTGCTGGGCCATGGCCGGGACCGCGATGGTGGCCGATGCGCTGGCCACTGCGTTGTTCTTTGTCGACGGTCCGCGGCTGGAGCAGGAGTTCGATTGCGCCTGGCTCACGGTGTATGCGGACGGGCACGCGGAATATTCAGCCGACTTCGAAGGGGCCCTGTTCTCATGACTGCCATCACCACCACCGCCCTTGGCTCGAGGCTGGACACCGCCTTGGGCCGGCTCACGATGTACCGGCTGGTGCTGTGGGTCCTGGCCGTCCTGGCCGGCTACAGCCTGCTGCTCAATGTGCTGGGCTGGTTGACGTTCGGGCTGCCGGAAATGCTGACCCACCTTGCCCTGTGCCTTGGCCTGACGTACGCCTCCAGCCAGGGGCTGGCCGCCCTGTTCCGTGTGCGGCCGCACACGGAATCCTCCCTCATCACCGGCCTGCTGCTGTACTTCCTTTTCTGGCCCAGCGAGCTTTTCTGGCCCAGCCAGCCGACCCAGGGCCTCCAGCTGGCAGAGATCGCCGGCGTCGCCCTGGCCTGCGTCCTGGCCTCGGCCTCGAAGTATGCGCTGGCCTGGCGCGGCCGGCACATCTTCAATCCGGCCGCGGCCGGCGCGTTCCTGGCCGGGCTGACCGGGCTCAACATTGCCACCTGGTGGGCCGCGACGCCGGCCATGCTCTGGCTGGTGATGCCAGGGGTGCTGCTGGTGCTCTACCGGACCCGGAAGTCCGCCATGGCCGCCGTCTTCACCGTGGTTGCCGTGTCCATCGTGGCCGCGGATCTGCTCCAGGCCGGGATGGATCTCCCCGAGGCCCTGTGGCAGACGCTCGCGCAGCGGCCGGTGCTGTTCTTCGTCGGGTTCATGCTCACCGAGCCGCTCACCCTGCCCCCGCGGCGCTGGCAGCAACTGGCGCTGGCCGCCGTCGTCGGGGCCCTGTTTGCCGTCCCCTACAACCTGGGGTTTGTGGCCAACTCCCCCGAGCTGGCGCTGCTCGCGGGCAACGCGCTTGCCTTCGCCGTCGGACAGCGGGGCGGGGTCCGGCTGGCGTTCCTCGCGAGCCGTCCGCTGACGCCGACGACGACGGAATTCAGCTTCCGCCCGGAACGTCCGGTGCGCTTCGCTCCCGGACAGGCCCTGGAGCTGCACCTGCCCCCGGACACGACCGRCGGGAAGGATGACGGCAGGGGCGATGGGAAGGGTGACGGCAAGGCCCCCGGCAAACGTGACGGGAAGTCGGCCGGCAAGGGTGACGGGAAGGGAATCCGGCGCGTGTTCAGCCTGACCAGCGCGCCCGACGCCTCCCTGCTGACGATCGGGGTGGGGACGGCGGAGCCGGTGTCGTCAGCCAAGCGCTCGCTGCTGGCCCTTGAAGCGGGCGACGGGCTCACCGCAACCACTGTGAACGGCGACTTCCTCCTGCCGCGGAACCCGGCCACCCCCGTGCTGCTCATCGCGGCCGGAATCGGCATCACCCCCTACATGGCCCAACTGGCCGCGGTGTCCGCCGGAACCCCGTCCGGGGACCGCGACGTTGTCCTCCTGTACCTGGCCAAGAATGCCGCCGAGCTGGCCTACGCCGAGGAGCTGCAGCGCTCCGGGGCGCGCGTCCTGGCGCGGCTTGCGGACGGTTCGGCGCCGCCGGCGTTCATGCAGGACGCAGGTTCAAGAAGGATCGATGCGGCGGCCCTCAAGGAGCTGGTCCCCGACATCAGCGGCCGGGTGGTCTTCGTCTCCGGCTCGCCCGCCAGTGTGCGATCGCTGCGGGCCGCGGCACGTGGCGCGGGCGCCCGGCGGGTCCATGTGGATACGTTCACTGGCTACTGAGCCGGCTACGGAACCGCCGGCCAATTCGCTGGACTTGCCACGCACCCAGGACACGTTTGACTGCCGCTTGACTCCACTTGACGCTATAAATGAGCGACCGTTTTCCATGGTTTTCCGTTGGAGGCCAACTTCCTGCTAAGCTCTAGGACGTCCCGCCCGCAACGGCAGGATCCCTGGATGCCCTCGTAGCTCAGGGGATAGAGCGTCTGCCTCCGGAGCAGAAGGTCGTTGGTTCGATTCCAATCGAGGGCACGAACAAAACCCCGCCGTTTGAAACGGCGGGGTTTTTTGTGCCCTGAATCCCGCCAAAAGACCGCGGAAAACCAGCGGCATTGCCCCTGCCGATTGTCGGTGCTCCCTCGTAGGCTGTTTTCATCGGTGGCGGGCTACCCTGCCCGCTCCGAAGCGTGAAGGGGGTCTCACATGTTCTATCCAACTCCGTCCTGTTCTATCGTTCCGCCCTATTTGCTCCGCAGGCTGGCCGCACAGCAAAAGCCGGAGCTCTCCAGGGCCGCCCACGGGGCAAAGCAGGCCCTGCAACACGTCCCGAGCTTCCAGGCCTCCCGCACAGTGCCAGGGCCCGGCAGCCGTCCGGGCCTGCGGGAACTCAAGCCGTCCCCGCCGGAACGGACGGTCTATGACGCCAAGTCCACCGAGAAGCTGCCCGGCAGCGTGGTCCGCAAAGAAGGCGAACCGCCCACCGGCGACCCCGCCGCCGATGAGGCCTATGACGGGCTGGGGCACACCCACCGCCTCTACGCCGAAGCCTTCGGACGCAATTCGATCGACGGCAAAGGCCTGCACCTTGATGCCACGGTCCACTATGGCCGCCTGTACGACAACGCTTTCTGGGACGGCCAGCAAATGGTCTTCGGCGACGGTGACGGCCAGGTCTTCGAGCGGTTCACGAAATCCTTGAGCGTCATCGGGCACGAGCTCACCCACGGCGTGACCCAGTACTCCGCTGGGCTGGTCTACCGCAACCAGGCCGGCGCCCTGAACGAATCGATGTCCGACGTCTTCGGGGCCCTCGTTGAGCAGTATGTCCGGAAGCAGTCGACGGCGGAGGCCAGTTGGCTGATCGGCGAAGGCCTCTTCACCGACCAGGTGCAGGGGGCCGCCTTGCGTTCCATGAAGGCTCCGGGAACGGCATACGACGACGACGTGCTCGGCAAGGACCCGCAGCCGGACTCGATGGACGGCTACGTGCGCACCAGCGCGGACAACGGTGGCGTGCACATCAACTCCGGTATCCCCAACCGTGCGTTCTGTCTGGTGGCCACTGCCCTGGGTGGCAATGCCTGGGACGCGCCGGCACAGATCTGGTACGAGACGCTGACGGGCGGCACGCTGTCCCCCACCGCCACGTTCGGCGCCTTCGCCAAGGCCACTGCAGCCTCTGCCAAGGAGCTGTTCGGGGACGATTCCAAGGAACATGACGCCGTGCGCTCCGCGTGGGAAACTGTGAAAGTAAAGTTCCCGGGGGCCCGGCGATAAGCCAAGCCCCGCAAATCGAGTCCAATTGAGATCCGAGTCCGATGAAGATAACTGTCCAGCGCAGTGGCGGCGTGGCCGGAATGAAGAGGACGTGGACCGTCCGGCCCGAGCCGCCGGAAGACACCGACCGGTGGCAGCCGCTGATCGAGGCCTGCCCGTGGGACGACGTCGCCGGAATCAACGGGACAACCGGCCAGCCGGACCGGTTCATGTACAGCATCCGGGCCGATCAGCGCCGGGCGGTCCTGCCGGAGCGTGCGCTGACGGGTCCGTGGCGCGACCTCGTCGAATGCGCCCGGGCCGCCGCTGAGGGGCCGGCGTCGCCGGGCTTTGGCTAGCCGCTGCTGCCGGGCCGAGGCCCGCTATGCCGTGGCCAGGTGCCCGCGGAACGTGCGCCGGTAGGACTGCGGGCTGGTGTCCAGCGCCTTGGCAAAGTGGTGCCGCAACAGGACCGAATGCCCGAACCCGGACTCCCTTGCGATTTCGTCGATATTGAGCTCCGTGCTCTCCAGCAGCTCCTGGGCGCGCAGCACCCGCTGGGAATTAAGCCAGGCCGCGGGAGTGGCTCCCGTTTCCGCGCGGAAGCGCCGCGCAAACGTCCGCGGCGACATATGGACCCGGGCCGCCAGTTCGTTGACCGCGTGTTCCTCGTCCAGGTGCCGGACCATCCACTGCAGCAGCTGCTCCATGGGCTCCGAGCCGCACGTCGGAATGGGCCGGTCGATGTATTGGGCCTGGCCGCCGTCCCGGTGCGGAGGGACCACCATGTCCCGGGCGATGGCGGCGGCCACCTTGGCGCCGAACTCAACGCGGACGAGGTGCAGGCAGGCATCGATCCCTGCGGCCGTGCCGGCACTGGTAATGATCCGGCCGTCTTCGACGTAGAGGACGTTTTCATCCACCAGGACAGCGGGGTACCGGGTGGCCAGTTCCTGGGAGTAATGCCAGTGCGTGGTGCAGCGGCGGCCATCGAGCAGGCCCGCCCGAGCCAGGGCGAAGGCCCCGGAACAAATGGACATCACCCACGCACCGCGCGCGTGGGCGGCCCGCAGCGCCTCCAGGACGGAGTCGGGAACGTCTTCGTCCCGGCCGTACGGCGCCATCACCACCAGGTCGGCGTCCGCAGTTGCTTCCAGCCCGAGACCCACGTGCATGGATAGGCCGGACTTGAGCGGGACGTCGCCCGGCTCGGGCGCGCAGACGCGGAAATCGAACGCGGGCACGCCGTTTCCGCGGTCCGAGCGGTCGATGCCGAAGACCTCGAAAGCCGTCGCGAACTCGAAGATCGAGAAGTTGGGAACCACGATCATTGCCACTGATTTGATCATGATTCCATCCTGACAGAACAGTGGCAGAAATTATAGCTTTTTGGGCATTTCTGCCACTTTTTTAAGGGCCCGGACCGGAGAACCATAGAGGTATGGAACTCCTCGGAATCGCCCTCATCATCCTGGTTCTTGCCGGCGTCACCGCCACGATCTCCGCCCTCCGCAAGGATGGCCTCGGCCACACTCCGCCCGTCCGCTCGGAAGAATACTGGATGGCCCGGGACCTGCCGAGCATCAACTACACGATGCGGAACATCTAAGTCCGCGCACGCTTAGTCCACACGCCCATCGGGCCCGGTCATCCAGCCGGGCCCTCAACATGCGCCGAGGCTGAACAGCGGAACAACGCGAATTGAACAACGCGGCCGGACAGCCGGACCCGATATCCGCCTCCGCCACCCCAGCGGACAGTCCACCCCAGTAGACTGTCTCCAGCCATGACATTGCATATTTCCTACCCCGCCGAGCTGCCGGTCTCCGAGCGCCGCGAAGATCTTATGGCCGCCATCGCGGCCAACCAGGTGACCATCATCGCCGGCGAGACCGGCTCGGGTAAGACCACCCAGATCCCCAAGATGTGCCTTGAGCTCGGCCTGGGCGAGAACGGGCTGATCGGCCACACCCAGCCCCGCCGGCTCGCGGCCCGCACCGTGGCCGAGCGCATCGCGGAGGAACTCGGCGTCGAAATCGGCCAGGAAGTCGGTTTCCAGGTCCGCTTCACCGGTGAGGTCAGCCGGTCCACCAAGGTCAAGCTCATGACCGACGGCATCCTGCTGGCGGAAATCCAGCGCGACAGGCTGCTGCGCAAGTACAACGCCATCATCATTGACGAGGCGCACGAGCGCAGCCTCAACATCGACTTCATCCTCGGCTACCTCAAGCGCATCCTGCCGCAGCGCCCGGACCTGAAGATCATCATCACCTCGGCCACCATCGATCCGGAGCGCTTCGCCAAGCACTTCGGCAGCGACGAGGAGCCCTCCCCCATCATCGAGGTGTCGGGCCGGACCTTCCCGGTGGAAATCCGCTACCGGCCGCTTTCCCAGCCGGCCGGCGGCACCGGCGCCGAAGATGGTGACGGAGAAGGTGCCGCCGCGGACGACGAACTCGAGGAGGACCGCGACCCGCTCGACGCGGTGTGCGACGCCGTCGACGAGCTCGCCTTGGAAGCCCACGGCGACATCCTGATTTTCTTCTCCGGCGAGCGCGAAATCCGCGACGCGGCGGAGGCCCTCAACGCCCGCATCCAGTCCAACCGGCGCCTCGCGGGCACCGAGGTCCTTCCCCTCTTCGCCCGGTTGAGCCTGCAGGAGCAGCACAAAGTTTTCCACCCCGGCAGCAAGCGCCGGATCGTACTTGCCACCAACGTCGCCGAAACCTCGCTGACGGTCCCCGGCATCAAGTACGTGATCGACACCGGCACGGCCCGGATCTCGCGCTACTCACACCGGACCAAAGTCCAGCGCCTGCCGATTGAGCGCGTCTCCCAGGCTTCGGCCAACCAGCGCTCGGGCCGCTGCGGCCGCGTTTCCGACGGTATCGCGATCCGGCTGTACTCCGAAGAGGACTTCGAGTCGCGGCCGCTGTTCACGGATCCGGAGATCCTGCGCACCAACCTCGCGGCCGTCATCCTGCAGATGACCGCCATGGGCGTGGCCCGCGGACCGAAGGACGTGGAGAACTTCCCCTTCGTCGAGCCGCCGGATTCGCGCGCCATCAACGACGGCGTCAGCCTCCTGCGCGAGCTCGGCGCCCTGACCRCCGCGCGGCAGGAGCCAACGGACGACGGCGGGCAGCGCGACGGCGGGCAGCGCCGCGGTTCCGGCCGTCCCGGCAGCGGGCTCACCGCCGTCGGACAGCAGCTGGCCCAGCTGCCGGTGGACCCCAGGCTCGGCCGGATGATCGTGGAGTCCGGAAAGCGGGGCTGCGTCCGGGAGGTCATGATCCTCGCGGCAGCGCTCACCATCCAGGACCCGCGCGAGCGTCCAACAGACAAGCAGCAGCTCGCCACGGAGAAGCACGCCCGCTTCCGGGACGAAAACTCGGATTTCACCGGTTACCTGAACCTGTGGAACTACCTGCAGGAGAAGCAGCAGGAACTGTCCTCCACGGCGTTCCGCCGGCTCTGCCGCAACGAATTCATCAACTACCTGCGGGTCAGGGAGTGGCAGGACCTGTTCGCCCAGCTCCGCCAGCTGGCCCGGCCGCTGGGCATCAGCCTGGACAACAAGCGCCTTGCCGATCCGGTGGGCAACCACGACGGCATCCACATCAGCTTGCTCTCGGGGCTCCTGAGCCACGTCGGCATCCTCGACGAGCGCAAGCGCGAGTACGCCGGCGCCCGCGGCAGCCGCTTCGCGATCTTCCCGGGTTCGGCACTGTTCAAGAAATCACCCACGTTCGTGATGGCCGCCGAACTCGTGGAGACGAGCCGGCTCTGGGCCCGCGTCGCGGCGAAGTTCGATCCGCTCTGGGCCGAACAGGTGGCCCCCGACCTGGTCAAGCGCAGCTACAGCGAGCCGCACTGGTCCAAGAAGATGGGCGCGGTGATGGCCCACGAAAAGGTCACGCTTTACGGCGTGCCCATCATCCCGAGCCGGCGGATCAACTACGGCAAGGTGGATCCGGAGCTCTGCCGCGAGCTCTTCATCCGCCATGCCCTGGTAGAAGGCGACTGGCAGACCCACCACAAGTTCTTCCACCGCAACCGCGCGCTGCTGCACGAAATCGAGGAGCTCGAGGCCCGGATGCGGCGCCGCGACATCCTGGTGGACGACGAGACACTGTTCGAGTTCTACGACGCCAGGATCGGCGCGGAGGTCGTCTCGGAGCGGCACTTCGACAAGTGGTGGAAGGACGCACGGCAGCAGGATCCCACGCTGCTCGACTTCGACCAGTCCCTGCTGATCAGCGAGGACGCCGCGGCCCTGGACGATTCGGCCTATCCCAAGACCTTGTTGCACAAGGGCTTCGAGCTGCCGCTGAGCTACGAGTTCCATCCAGTCGCGCCCGGTTCGCCGCCAAATCCATCCGACGGCGTCACCGCCGAGGTGCCGGTGCTGTTCCTGAACCAGCTCGAGGACGCCGCGTTCCGCTGGCTGATCCCCGGGCAGCGCGTGGAACTCGTCACGGCGCTCATCAAGTCGCTGCCCAAGCAGATCCGCAAGAACTTCGTTCCTGCCCCGGACGTGGCCCGCCAGGCCGTCGCGGCGCTGGAAGCGGACTTCGATCCCGCCACGGACGAGCTCGAACCCTCGCTGGAACTGGTGCTGCGCCGGATCCGCGGACAGGTCATTCCGCCGGGCTCATGGAACTGGGACGCCGTGCCATCGCATTTGCGGGTCAGCTTCCGCGTGGTGGATTCCCGCGGCAAGCTGCTGGATGAGGGCAAGGACCTGAACGCGCTGCAGGAGCGGCTGGCCCCGGCCACCCGGCGGGCCATCGCGGAATCCCTCGGTGCCACCCCGGGCACCACGGCACCCCAATCCAAGGGAAATGCCGCGGCAAAGGCGAAAGCCGGCGCGAACGGCAGGGATGGCGCGCGTTCATCACAGGCCGGCGCGTCCCCGTCGGCCGCCCTGGCCGCTGCCGCGGCGCCGGGCGGGTTCACCGAAATGTCCGAGCTCAAGGACTGGACCTTTGGAACCGTCCAACGCCAGGTCCAGGGAACCGTTGGCGGGCACACCGTCACCGGCTATCCGGCTCTGGTGGACGAGGGAACGTCCGTGGCGCTGCGGCTGTTCCAGACGCCGTCGGAACAGCAGGAAGCCATGCGCGGCGGGGTCATCCGGCTCCTGGCCCTGAAAGTGCCACCGCCGGACCGCTATGTCCTGGAGCACCTGAACAACACCGAGAAACTGACCTTCAGCCAGAACCCGCACGGTTCTGTGGCCGCCCTGATCGCCGACTGCGCCCTGGCCGCCATCGACAAACTCACGCCGGCCCCGCTGCCGTGGGACGAGGCCTCGTTCAAGGCGCTCTACGAGAGCGTCCGGGCGGAGCTGATCGACACCGTCTTCACCGTCACTGCCGTCGTCGAACGCATCCTGGCCAGCACCCGCCGGATCGAAAAGCAGCTCAAGGGCACCACGAGCCTGGCCCTGATCAGCGCGCTCAACGACGTCAAGAGCCAGCTCGAGCAGCTGGTGTATCCGGGCTTCGTGGCACGCACGGGCTACGCCCAGCTCAGCCAGCTGCCCCGCTACCTCGCGGCGATCGAAAAGCGCCTCGAGAAGCTGCCGGGCAACGTCCAGCGGGACGCCCAACACATGGCCGCTGTCCAGGCCCTGGAGGACGACTACGACGACGCCGTGTCCGCGCTGCTGCCCGGGCGGCGGGCGGGCGCGGAGTTAACCCACGTGCGCTGGATGATCGAGGAACTGCGAGTGAGCCTCTTCGCCGTCGAACTCGGGACCGCCTATTCGGTGTCCGAAAAGCGTATCCGGGCCGCGCTTAACAAAGTGCTGGCGCCGGCGTAGACCCCTGAGGGTGCTGCGCCGGCGCCAGCATTGGCGGCCGGGAATGTCCGGGCGGGACCTAGGCGGCCGGGACGTGCTCCGCGTGGCCGGCCGTGCGCAGGCCCTCGCGGAGCTTCTCCGCGTTGGCGTCCAGCGTGGCCGGATCCGGGTGCTGGTCCACGGAGCCGAAATCAAAGTCCGCCATTGAGTTCGATGGCCACACATGGACGTGCATGTGGTTGATTTCGTAGCCGGCCACGATCAGCCCGGCCCTGGCGGCGTCGAACACCTCCACCTGGACGGCGCCGATCTTGCGGGCAACCTCCATGACCCGGCCGAGGACCTCGGGCGAGGCATCCGTCCAGCGGTCCACTTCCTCGGTGGGCACCACGAGCGTGTGCCCGTCGGCCAGCGGGCCCATGGTCAGGAACGCCACGACGTCGTCCTCGCGCCAGACGAAGCGGCCCGGGATCTCGCCGTTGATGATTTTGGTGAAGAGAGTGCTCATGCGTCCGCCTTTTCTGCCGGGGACCCCAGGGTACTGACGTCCAGGACAAAACGGTACTTGACGTCGCCTGCCACCATGCGGTCGTAGGCTTCGTTGAGCTGGTCCGCGCCGACCACCTCGACGTCGGACACCACGCCGTGCTCGGCGCAGAAGTCCAGCATCTCCTGCGTCTCGGCGATGCCGCCGATCAGCGAACCCGCATAGGCGATCCTGCGCCGGATCAGCACCCCGGGGTTGACTGGCGGCATCGCTTCGGCGGGCAGGCCCAGCTGGAACAGCACGCCGTCCAGGCCCAGGGTGCGGAAGTAGGGGTTGAGGTCGTGCGGTGCGGCGACGGTGTCGATGATGACGTCGATACTGCGGTTCGCGGCTTCCATCGCGGCCGGGTCGGTGGAGAGGATGACGTCGTCGGCGCCGAGCTCGCGCGCTGCGTCGAACTTGTTCTCCGACGTCGTGAAGACCTTGACCTCGGCGCCCATGGCCTTGGCGATCTTGACGGCCATATGGCCGAGGCCGCCCAGTCCGACGACGCCGACGACGTCGCCTTCCTCGACCTCGAAGTGGTTCAGGGGCGAATATGTGGTGATGCCGGCGCACAGCAGGGGCGCCGCGGCGGCGGGGTCCAGGGCTTCCGGCACCCGCAGGACATAGTGCCGGTCCACCACGATCGACGTGGCATACCCGCCCTGGGTGATGGCGCCGTCGTTGCGGGCATCCTTCGCCCCGTAGGTTCCCACGGCGGCGTTTTCGCAGTACTGCTCGAGGCCGTCCAGGCAGCTCTCGCACTCTCGGCAGGAGTCCACGATGCAGCCCACGCCCACGCGCTCACCCACCGTGAAGTCGTCGACGGCGGAACCGAGCCGGGTGACCCGGCCGACGATCTCGTGGCCCGGGATCAACGGGTAGGTGTCGCCGCCCCATTCGCCCCGGGTGGCGTGCACGTCCGAGTGGCACAGTCCGCAGAATTCGACGGCGATCTCGACGTCGTCCGCCTTCGGCGCCCGTCGGGACACGGTCAAGGGAACAAGCCCGCTGTCCGGTGAGGTGGCACCGTACGCAGCAGCGAGAGTGGGGCCGGCCTTCTGAGCGGCGCTGTCCGCGGTGGCGGATTTGGTGTCTGTGGTGTCCAAATCCGGCAGCGGCTTGGCAAGGGGCGGGGGTACGGGACGTCCAGGTGTCATACGTTGACGCTACCCCCGGTCCCGGGATGTATTCCACTTTGGGGTGGCTCGCTGGCGACGGCTCGTCGTTCAGGTCGGGCACGTTGCCCAACTGGTCGTGCGTCAACGAACCGGGGGGCACTCTAGGGACGCCGTCCGAGCAACTGGCCGGAAGGCCGGATACTCAATGCGTCCAAGACTTCCGCACCGACAGCCGCCATCATTCGCTAACGAATTGGCCGCCGCCGGGCAGTTGGCACCCGGGGCGGACCCCTGCGGCCATTATTGTCGGGGGTCCCTGAAACACTGGATTCATGGACGGCAATTAGGGGCCCGAAGTGGTTCAAGCAGGATACGGCGACGGCGGCCTAAGTCGCGCCAGATCCTTCGCCGCCGCAGCGGGACCAGGTTCTGCCGTCCGCTCAGCGACCGGCAGTGCCGGAATCATTGACCGGATCCGGGAACTGGAGGACTGGAAGTCCGCCGCGTCCGCGGAACAGGCCCGGCACGCCGTGGCGTTCGACCTGCTCCAACGCCGCGAACAAGCCGCCGCCGGGGTTCCGGCCAAGGAACTCGGGACCGGTGTCGGCGCGCAGATCGCCCTCGCCCGCCGCGAATCACCCGCCAAGGGCGGCCGGCTCCTGGGCCTGGCCAAAGCCCTCGTGACCGAAATGCCCCACACCCTCACCGCCCTGGAAACCGGGCAGCTGAACGAATGGCGCGCCACCCTGCTCGTGCGCGAAACCGCCTCCCTGACCGCCGCCGACCGGGCCGCCGTCGACGAGGAACTCGCGCCCGACACCGGGACGTTCGCCGGTGCCGGTGACCGGTCCCTGGTCGCCGCGGCCCGGGCCGCCGCCTAC
>NZ_JBFTZL010000019.1:0-34375 GCF_056406825.1 Arthrobacter sp. P1_A5
GATCAGCTCCCTTCGGTCGGCAGGGTGTTCGGCCGGCGGGACTTCCGTCGGCAGGGTCTTCGGTCAGCAGTGTACGAGCCGGTCGGCACCATGAGAATCGGTCGGCCGGCGGAGTCACTTGGCATCGGGAAAGGTCCGCGGAAGCAGGGTCAGTTCAATGCCCGGGTGCCTTCCGGAAGGGCTCCGCCGGCCAATACTGCCGCCGTCGCATCGGCCAACGCTGTCAGCGCCACGCGCTGGGTCCACGGGCCGTAGGAAATGCGCGCCACGCCAAGTTCCTGCAATGTGGCCGGTGCCAGGGATCCGGGCACATTGATGACCGAGACCTTGTTCCACCCAATGCCTTCCACCAACGCGGTGACAGTCGGCTCGTCCAGCAGGCCCGGCACGAACACCGTGGTCGCACCGACGTCGAGGAAGGCCCGGCCGCGCTCAATGGCGTCCGCAAGCACCGCAGAAGGGTCCCGGTCCTTGCCCTTCAAGAAGGCGTCGGTGCGGGCGTTAAGGACAAAGTCGATGCCCTCGGCCTCGGCGGCGCGGATTACAGCGCTCATCTGTTCAACGGCGTCGGCGAGCGGGCGCATCTGGTCCTCGATGTTGGCGCCGACAGCGCCGACGCCAATCGCCTTGCGTACCGTTTCGCCGGGGTTGCCGTAGCCCGCTTCGAGATCAGCGCTGACGGGCAGCGGCGTGGCGGCGGCAATCACCCCGACGGCGGCGATCATTTCGTCCACCGGGATGTTCTCGCCGTCTTCGTACCCGCGCGACGCAGCGATGGAGTGGCTGGCCGTGGCCAATGCCTTGGTCCCCGGAACGCCGGCAACCACCTTCGCGGTGATCGCGTCCCAGACGTTGACGAGTTGGAGAATTTCCGGTGCGTGGTGGAGACGGAGCAGTTCGGTGGCTTTGGGGGCAAGAGAACGCGCGGTGTCTGTCATGCCGCGAGCCTAGCCGGGCTCCGTGCCACCCGGAAGGGTTTCAGCCACCTGCGGAGGAATCAGAGGAACCCTGGCGCCGAGTCTGCCAAGGCCAGCGTCCRGTGATTTCCAGCTCGAGCGAGAAGCTAAGGAAGGTCCGGATAAGCACAATAATGGCCAGCACGCCGACGCCCTCGAAGGTCGGCGTGACGGCGACGGATCGGATGATGTCGGCCGCGACGAGCAGTTCGAGCCCGAGGAGGATGGACCGGCCCAGCAGTTGCCGGTAGGAGCGGTAGACGGAGAGCGGCGCGGAGCCCGTCGGCAGGCGTTCCGGCTGGAATCCGCGCAGCGCCATGGGGATGGAAACGAGGGCGCCGATTACCATGACGGCCACGCCGGCGAAGTCCATGAATCGGCCGGCCGTCTCGATAATGTGCTGAAGATCCATTGTTCCCCTCGGAGAAAGTGGGCAGTGAGATTCAAACCTTACGGGTGCCGGACGCCGATACCGGCGAGAACGGCTCGGTAGCCTTCTCGGAAACTGGGGTATTGAAACTCGAAACCGGTGCTGCGGATCAGTCCGTTGCTGGCCCRCTTATTTCCGCCGCGCGAGGGTTCGCCGCCCGCCGCTTTGCCGCCCGCCGCCGCACCCGCGGCACSGCCCGCCGCCGCACCCGCCGCACGCGCGGCACCAGTGGACTCTGCCGCCGGCGCAGGGAGTCCCAGTTCCGCGGCCAGGAATTCCAGCACGTCGCCGAGTTCGGCCGGTTCATTGTCCACGCCCAGATAGACCGCCGCCGGAACCGTGCCCATGGTGCACAGATGGACGATCGCGGCGGCGGCGTCGTCGCGGTGGATCCGGTTGGTGAARCGCGACGCGGCAGGAATGACCGCGGTTCCGCCGCGCACCTGGTCGACCAATCGCGTCCTGCCGGGGCCGTAGATTCCGCCGAGCCGCAGCACTACGGGGGTGATGCCGGTGCCGCGCAGGCGGCTGTGGAGGAGTTCCTCTGCCTCGCGGATGATGCGGCCCGAGAACCCGGCGGGTTCCGGCGTCGTGCGTTCATCAATCCAGCCGCCGCCGGCATCCCCGTAGACGGCGGTCGAGGACACAAACAGGACCCGGCGGACGTTTGCCCCGGAGGCGAGGACCGCGTCCAGGACGTTAGACAGCCCGTCCACGTAGGCGGCACGGTACGCCTCCGCGGTCGGGGAATCCGCGGCAATCGCGACGACGACGGCGGTGGTGTCCGCCGGGATGGGCGGCAGCTCAGCGGAGCCCAGGTCAGCGGCGACTCCCTCGATGGCGGCCGGGAGTTTCTCCGGCGAGCGGCGCCACCCCACCACGCGGTGGCCAGCCGCCGCGAAACGCAGCCCGGCCTCGGTGCCAAGATCGCCGCAACCGGCCAGCAGAACAGTCATGAAGCCAGTCTGCCAGCCTTCGGGAAGCGCCACGGACAGGCTTGAGAAAATCTTGGAGCTCCAAGTGCGGCTGAAGTATCCGACCCGACGCCGGGACCCGCCCGGCGTCGTTCAGTGCGGCCCTTTGCTACCTCGCCGGGATCGGGAAGAAGGCCCGCGGGTCCTGCATCAGGGCAGGGTAATCGAAGGCGGAGCGGTCCACGATCTCGTCGACCTGGAAGTTGCGTGCGAACTGGCCATCAACCGTGATCGGGCGGCCCAGGACCTTGCCGACGGCGAACGCGGCGCCGTCGTTGACCGGGATGGCAACCACGGAGTTGCCGGGCAGGGTGGTGAACGCCTCTTCCTGCTGCTGGCGCTTGCGGGTGGGCTTCTTGACGAGCTGCTTCGGGGGCAGCTTGCGCACCTTGCCGGGACGGCGGGAGCCCGAGTCGGCATAGACGAACTGGTAGTCGTCGTCCGCGGGGGCCTTGCTGCGGCCAACCGGCGGCAGGCTGACAGTCTTCAGCTGCGCGGGCTCGGTGTCGCCCAGGGGTAGGCGCAGAACCCACATACGGTCCCCGGCTGGATCCTCGGGCACCAGCTCGTGCTTCGGTTCGGGCCAGATGTACTCCAGATCCGGGTCCGTGCCGGGGAATACCTCTGTGTAGAACCGCGGATCCTTGGCGATCAGCCGGGACCGGTGGCTGAGGTGGAAATCCGCGTTGCCAAGCCATGGCGGCATCGGKATCTTGGCGGCGTAGTCGGGGTGGGCTGCCTGCGGGGCGAACTCCATGATCTTCTCGCGCGTGGTGTCCTCGCCGCCGCGGGCCGTCCATTCATCCACCATGGCCAGGCCGTACATGGTCAGCGCAGGAACGTACCCCATCCACATCCGGATCGCCGGGTGCGACTGCCAGCCGTACTCCGGGATCACCAGCGCACGCAGGATCTGCAGCGCTTCGACGCGCTGCTTGCCGAGCCGCACACGGTCCAAAACCGCGGCGCTCTGCTGGAAATCGGGGAAGGGGAGGAAAGTCTGCATCTCTCCAGTTTGAGGCCACGGACCAAATGCGCCAATTGCTGGCGCGTGCCGGTGAGGGTGCTCACATGACGGAACGGGGCAGACAGGCATGCTGGAGAGCCGCTAAAATAACATGAACCACTCCCGCCGCCACGGAAGACACGCCCATGCCTTATTCAGCAGAGCCCTATCAAGCAAAGCCTTATTCAGCAGAACCATCTCTAGCAGAGCCTAAGTCAGCGGAGCCCATTACTGCACTGCCCTTTACAGCAGAGCCACCAACAGTAAGTGTGGCACCGGCGCCGTTCGTGCCTAAGTACGGACAAATGCTCAGCCCCGACGCCCACGGGATAGTGGTGCTGGAGGAATTCACGCTGGATCCGGTAGCCGCCCGCGACGAGCAGCGCGGGTTCCGTGCGGCTATGGCTGGCGTGGCCCTCACCATGCGGCGCCTGGTGGCCCTCCGCCTCTTCATCGCCGCGGTGGCCATCGCCAACCTGCCCCTGTTCCTGCTCTCGAGTGGCTGGGAGATCTACGTCATCTCACTGACCCTGGTGGTAGCCGTCCACGCCGCTGTGTCCTGGCTGAACCGCCACGAGCCCAGGATCAAGCAGCGCCGGATGCTGGAATTGCACCTTCACCGGGAGCGGAGCGCCAACTACCGCAAAGTCCGCGACGCCGTGAAGTACGTCATTGACGCCCCGGCCCGGATGAACGAAAGCCTGTACCTTGAGCTCCTCGCCGCGAAACGGGTAGCGCTACATCTGGCCATGGGCACGGTGGCCCTGCTGGACACGAGCGACGACGCCGCCTGGAAAGTGCGGATTATCCGCGAAATCCCTCAGGCCGCCTGAGCCCGCACGGCTCACTGAAACACCACGACGCCGGAGCGTCCCCTTGCGGGATCGCTCCGGCGTCGTGCTGTGTGTCGTGCTGTACGCCAAGTGCTGTAACCGCCCTATGCGGGCAGCTGCAGCACTTGGCCCGGGAACACCAGATGGGGGTTGCTGATCGTCGCCGTGTTGGCGTCGGCCAGCGCGTGCCAGCCTCCGGCGATGTTGAGCTTCCCGGCGATCGTGCTCAGGGTTTCGCCGCTCCGGATGGTGTAGGTCTGGCCACTTACGGCTACCGGTGCAACGTGGCGGGGTGCCGGCACGGCTGCCTTGGGGGCGTACCTGGCGGGAGCCTTGGCTGCGACGGGAGTCGCGGCGGGCCGTTGCCATGTGGCCGCACTCTGCGGAGCCGCGGCGCCGCCGCGCAGTCCCAGCTTGGCCGCGCAGGCTGGCCACGCGCCCCAGCCCTGGCTGGCCTGCACTTTCTCGGCGACGGCGATCTGTTGCGCACGGCTGGCATTGGCCGGAGACCCCGTGCCGCCATGGGCCGCCCACGTGCTGGCGCTGAATTGCAGCCCGCCCGCGTATCCGTTTCCTGTGTTGGTGGCCCAATTCCCGCCACTTTCGCATTGGGCCAGCGAGTCCCACGTGGAGGCGGGGGCTGTGGTCGGTACGGCCGCGTTCGCGGCCGAGGCGGACAGGGCGACGCCTGCAATGGAGACGGCCGCAAAAGTGACGCCGCGGCGCGCGGCAGTGCCATAGGTTGATTTCTTCATGGTTCAGATGCTCCTGAGGTCCACCAGCGCTCGGTCCGTCCCCGGACGTTGTCGCGCCACTGCCCGCCCCTGACAATAGAGGTCATAGCGGTGTCTACCGGTCGGGCAGTATCTGGTGGTGGTAGCACCGGGCATGCAATACCCGGTTGCCGGGCATGGACACTAGGCTAAGTCAGCCCCGTGCCGTTATCAAGACGTTACTTTCCCTGCTTCTGCCGTTATCATCCGGCCCGCAGTGACGCCGACCCCGGCGACCCGCTGCCCGCAGTGACGCCGACGCCGACCCACGCGACCCGCTGCTCGCATGAATCAGTTTCCGAGCATTGCGGCCAGGTACGGAGCCGTCCGGCTCGCCGTGGAGCCCGCGACGGCGGCCGGGGTACCGATCGCCACGATCTCGCCGCCCGCGTCGCCACCGGCCGGGCCGAGATCGATCACCCAGTCCGCTGCGGCCACCACATCCATGTCGTGTTCCACCACGATGACGGTGTTGCCGGCGTCCACGAGCCGGTGCAGTTGGGCCATGAGGAGCTGGACATCGGCCGGGTGCAGGCCGGTGGTGGGCTCGTCCAGCAGGTAGAGGGAGTGGCCGCGCTGGGCACGCTGCAGTTCGGTGGCGAGTTTGATGCGCTGGGCCTCGCCGCCGGAGAGCTCGGTGGCCGGCTGGCCGAGGCGGAGATAGCCCAGGCCCACCTCGCGCAGTGTTTGCAGGCTGCGCGCCGCCGCCGGCACCCCTTCGAGGAACTCCGCGGCGGCATTGACCGTCAGGCCCAGCACCTCCGCCACGTTCTTGCCCTTGTACGTCACTTCAAGGGTTTCCGGGTTGTAGCGCGAGCCATGGCACTCGGGGCAAGGGCCGTAGCTGCCGGGCAGGAACAGCAGTTCGACGGCGACGAAGCCCTCGCCCTGGCAGGTCTCGCAGCGGCCGCCGGCAACGTTGAAGGAGAAGCGGCCGGCACCAAAGCCCCTCGCCCTGGCCTCGTCCGTGGCCGCGAACTCCTTGCGGACCGCATCGAAGAGGCCGGTATATGTGGCGAGGTTCGAACGCGGCGTGCGGCCGATCGGTTTCTGGTCCACCTTGACGAGCCGGTCCAGCTGGTCGAGGCCTGAGACCGGTCCGACACTGAGCGGCCCGGTGGACTCACCGGCGTCGGCCTCCAGGTCCTCGGGGGCCTTGGCAGCGTCCGGCTCCGGGTGCAGCCTGGCGCCGACCACCTCGGCCAGGACCTGGCTGACCAGGGTGGATTTGCCGGAGCCGGAGACGCCCGTGACCGCGGTCAGCACGCCGAGCGGGAAGTCGGCGTCGAGTTCGCGCAGGTTGTGGCGGCTGATGTCGCGCAGTTCCAGCCAGCCGGCAGGTTCCCGCCGGGTACCGCTGGCGGCGGAACCGCCGCCGTCGTCCGCGCTGTGGCGGGCGCCGCCGTCGTCCGAACCCGCCGAACCGTCCGGGAACAGGAACGGCCGGGTCACGGACGCGTCCACCTCGGCGAGGCCGGCCACGGGGCCGCTGTAGAGCACCTCGCCGCCGCCTTCACCGGCGCGGGGACCGACATCCACCAGCCAATCGGCGCGGCGGACGATGTCCATGTTGTGCTCCACCACAAACACCGAGTTGCCGGAAGACTTGAGCTGGTCCAGGACTGCGAGGAGGGGCTCGGCGTCGGCGGGGTGCAGTCCGGCGGAGGGCTCGTCCAGCACGTAGATCACGCCGAACAGCCCGGAGCGGAGCTGGGTGGCGATCCGGAGCCGTTGCATTTCGCCGGGGGAGAGCGTGGGCGTGGACCGGCCCAGCGCGAGGTAGCCCAGGCCGAGGTCCAGCAGCACCGTGACGCGTTGCAGGAGGTCGCGGGTGATGGCGACGGCCACCTCGTTGCCCTCTCCGGAGGACTGCTTGCGGGACGCGGTGCCGGCCTCCGTGAGCTCGGTGGTGGGGCGGATGATGTCCGCCAGTTCGGTCATGGGGACGGCATTGAGCTCGGCGATGGTGTGCCCGGCGAAGGTGACGGCGAGCGCGGCCGGGGTCAGGCCGCTGCCGCTGCAGACCGGGCAAGGGCCGGTCTCCATGAAGCGCAGCACCTTCTCGCGCATGGTGGTGCTCTTGGAATCGGCGAGCGTATGCAGCACATAGCTTTTGGCGCTCCAGAACCGGCCCTTGTACGGCTTGGCCACGCGGTCGCGCTGGGGCGTCACCTCCACCACGGGCTGTTCCTCGGTGAACAGGATCCAGTCGCGGTCCTTTTTGGGCAGCTTCCGCCAGGGGGTGTCGACGTCGTGGCCCAGGTGGGTCAGGATGTCGCGCAGGTTCTTGCCCTGCCAGGCCCCGGGCCAGGCGGCGATGGCGCCGTCGCGGATGCTCAGCGCGGTGTCCGGGACCAGGGAGGACTCGGTGACGGTGTGCGCGATGCCGAGTCCGTGGCATTCGGGGCACGCGCCGGCGGCCGTGTTCGGCGAAAAAGCGTCCGAGTCCAGCGGGCCGGCGCCGTCCGGATAGCTGCCGGCGCGGGAGAAGAGCATGCGCAAAGAGTTGGACAGCGTGGTGAGGGTGCCCACCGTGGAGCGCGAACTCGGCGTCCCGCGGCGCTGCTGGAGCGCGACGGCGGGCGGCAGCCCGGTGATCATTTCCACCTTGGGGTTGTGGCCCTGCTGGATGAGCCGGCGGGCGTAGGGGGCCACGGATTCAAAGTAGCGGCGCTGCGCCTCGGCATATATGGTGCCGAACGCGAGGGAGGACTTGCCCGAGCCGGAGACGCCGGTGAAGGCGACAATTGCGTCGCGGGGCACGTCTACGTCCACGTTGCGCAGGTTGTTCTCGCGGGCGCCGCGCACCCGGACAAAACCGTCCGACGGATTGCCGGGACCGAGATCAGGAATTAGGTCCCGGCCGGCCGGGCGCGGCAAATGGGAAGCATGCTGTTTACTTTGCATTGGTTCGACTCTATCCGCTCCGGGGAGCGCCGGGCATATCCTTACCGGATGGAAACACACGACGGCGATGCCCAGTTGACCGCGGAAGAGCCGGAAGAACCGGAAGAGCCGGAGGCCGGCGAACCCCTCCCGCTCCCGGTCGCCGAGCTGCACCTGCACATCGAGGGAACGCTGGAACCGGAGCTGATCTTCGCGCTGGCGGAACGCAACGGGATCGCACTGCCCTATGCGGACCTGGACGAGTTGCGCTCGCGCTACGAGTTCACTGACCTGCAGTCCTTTTTGGACCTGTACTACGCCAACATGGCCGTGCTGCAGACGGAGCAGGACTTTGCCGACATGACCCGCGCCTACCTGGCCCGGGCGGCGCTCGCCGGGGTCCGGCACGCCGAGATCATGCTGGACCCGCAGGCCCACCTGTCCCGCGGGATACCGCTTCAGACGTGCGTCAACGGCGTGGCCTCGGTGCTGGCGGGATCCCGCGAAGAGTTCGGCATCTCCACCCTCCTGATCGCGGCCTTCCTGCGCGACCTCACCGAGGACTCGGCCCTCGAGGTGCTGGAGCAGCTGCTCGCCATGGACGCCCCGATCGCCGGCATCGGGCTCGATTCCGCCGAGGTGGGCAACCCGCCGGCCAAGTTCGAGCGGCTCTTCGCCCGGGCGAAGGACGCCGGCCTGCACCGGATCGCGCATGCCGGCGAGGAGGGCCCGCCGTCGTACATCATCGACGCGCTGGACCTCCTCGACGTGGAGCGGATCGATCACGGCATCCGCTGCATGGAGGACCCGGAGCTCGTGGAACGGCTCGTGGACGAGCTCATGCCACTGACCGTTTGCCCGCTGTCCAACGTCAGGCTCCGCGCGGTGGACACCCTGGCCGAGCACCCGTTGCCGTCGATGCTCGCGGCGGGTCTGAACGTCTGCGTGAACTCGGACGACCCGGCGTATTTCGGCGGGTACGTGGACGACAACTTCGCGCAGCTGAAATCGGTGATCGGCCTGTCTGAGTTCGACTGCGTCCGGATGGCTGCGAACTCGATCCGGTCCTCCTTCGCGAGCGAGGAACGCAAGGCCGAGCTGCTGGCCGAGCTCGCCGCGTCCGGACACTAACCACCCAAGCAACGCGGGGTCGCTACGCGCCCATCCGGAGGCCCCGGACGGGCCGTAAGTGACCCCGCGTTGGCTGTCGAACGGCCGGCTTAGACGTCGATCGAGTCCATGTGCGGGTACCGCGCTCCGGCCGCCACCCCGGCGGGAGCCAGTTCGTCCAGGCGGGTCAGGTCCTCGGCGGAGAGTTCGACGTCGGCAGCGCCCATGTTTTCCCGCAGCCGGTTGACCTTCTTGGTGCCGGGGATGGGAACGATGTGCTCGCCCTGGGCCAGCAGCCAGGCCAGTGCCAGCTGCCCCGGGGTGCAGCCCTTCGCATCCGCGAGCTCCTTGACCCGGTCCACGAGCTGCAGGTTGCGGTCGAAGTTCTTGCCCTGGAAACGCGGGGAGTGCCGGCGGAAATCGTCTGCGGCAAAGTCCTCGGGGCTGCGGAACTGGCCGGTCAGGAATCCTCGGCCCAGCGGGCTGTAGGGCACAAATCCGATGCCGAGCTCGGCGAGGACCGGGAAGACCTTGGTCTCCGGTTCGCGCTCCCACAGCGAGTATTCGGTCTGCAGGGCGGTGATGGGGTGCACCGCGTGGGCCCGGCGCACGGTGTCGGCGCTGGCCTCGGACAGGCCAAGGTGCCGGACTTTGCCGGCCTGGACCAGCTCAGCCATGGCCCCGACGGTTTCCTCGATCGGGACGGTCTTGTCCACCCGGTGCTGGTAGTACAGGTCGATGTGGTCCACGCCCAGCCGCTGCAGGCTGGCATCGCAAGCGGCGCGCACGTAGTCGGGGGAGCCGTTGATGCCCACCCAGGATCCGTCGGGCCGCCGTTCGTTGCCGAATTTGGTGGCCAGGACGACGTCGTCGCGCCGGCCTGCGATGGCCCGGCCCACCAGCTCTTCGTTGGTGAAGGGGCCGTACATGTCAGCGGTGTCGAGCAGGCTTCCGCCGGCGTCGAGAAACGCCTGGATGGTGGCGATGGACTCATTGTCCTCGCCGTGGCCGTAGAACTCGCTCATGCCCATGCAGCCCAATCCCAGGGCTGAGACGGTGAGTGAACCAAGTGTGCGGGTTTCCATAGATATCTCCTCAACGGGAACGGTGGGACGCCCTGTCCGGCACCTGATCCGGCGCGTGTTCAGCGGCGGGACGGCGCGCAGTGGGCAGACCGCAACTTTAGGCCCATCGGCCCGGGGACACAACGGGAGCGCGTTGCCGGTTCCGCCGGGCGCACTGCGCCGGTCGACGCGGTTCACCCTTGCCGGGGGATGCGCGGGGCGGGGGCGGGCGGCAGAGTGCAGATATGACAAAGACCCGCGAGCGGCGCAAGGGCTGGCTGCGCCGGGCGGCGCCTGGATTCGATGCCGTCGCGACGTACCAAAAGGACTGGTTCGGCAAGGACATCGTCGCCGGGGTCGTCCTGACGACGTTGCTCGTTCCGCAGGGCATGGCCTATGCCGAGCTGGCCGGGCTGCCCCCAATCACCGGGCTGTACACCAGCATCCTCTGCCTGCTCGCCTACGCGGTCTTTGGCCCGTCCCGCATCCTGGTCCTGGGGCCCGACTCTGCACTCGGGCCCATGATCGCCGCGACGGTCCTGCCCCTTGTCGCGTCCGACGGCGACCCGCAGAAGGCGATCGCGCTCGCGTCGATGCTTGCCCTCATGGTCGGCGCCATCATGGTCTTGGCGTCCGTGGCCAAGCTCGGCTTCATCGCCGACCTCATCTCCAAGCCGACGATGATCGGCTACATGAACGGTCTCGCGATCACCATCCTGGTGGGCCAGCTCCCGAAGCTCTTCGGGTTCAAGATCGAAAGCGAAAACTTCATTGGTGACCTGGTCGGATTCGTCGAAGGCGTGGCCAATGGCGAGACGGTGGTCGCCGCGGCGGCGGTCGGCATCGGCGGGATTGTGCTGATACTGGTTCTGCAGCGGTGGCTGCCCAAGGTCCCTGCGGTACTCGTCATGGTGGTCGCCGCGATCGCGGCCACGGCGGTCTTCGATCTGGCCGCCAAGGGCGTCTCGCTGGTCGGGGAACTCCCGCGGGGCTTCCCGCCGTTCACCATTCCCCAGGTGGACTTCGCGGACCTCGGGCTGATGTTCGCCGGGGCCCTCGGTATTGCGCTGGTGTCCTTGACGGACACGATCTCGACGTCGACGGCGTTCGCCGCACGCACCGGGCAGGAAATCCGCGGCAACCAGGAGATGATCGGGATCGGTGCCGCGAACCTGGCCGCGGGCCTCTTCCAGGGCTTCCCGGTCAGCACCAGCGGATCCCGGACCGCCGTCGCTGAACGTTCCGGCTCGAAGTCGCAGCTCACGGGCGTGACGGGCGCCGTGCTGATCCTCCTCATGCTGGTGTTTTTGCCGGGGCTGTTCCGGAACCTGCCACAGCCGGCACTGGCGGCCGTGGTGATGACGGCGTCGATCTCCCTCGCCGACATTCCCGGAACGGTTCGGCTCTGGCACCAGAGGCGTACCGAGTTCTACCTGTGCATGGCCGCCTTCCTTGGGGTTGCGTTCCTGGGCGTCCTGCCCGGCATCGGCATTGCGGTGGGGCTGTCCATCCTGAACATCTTCCGCCGGGCGTGGTGGCCGTACGAGACCGTGATCGGGCGGGTGCCCGGCTATGAGGGGTTTCACGACATCCGCGTCCACCCGGACGCGAAGCACCTGCCCGGCCTGGTGATCTACCGGTGGGACGCCCCGTTGTTCTTCGCCAACGTCCGGCCGTTCCGCGACAACGTCCGGCACCTGGCACGAACGGAACCCAAACCGCGGTGGATCGTCATCGCGGCCGAGCCGATCACGGACGTTGACACCACCGCCGCGGACGTCTTGCTCGATCTGGATGTCGAACTGAACGCGCAGGGTATCTCCCTGGTGTTCGCCGAGGTCAAGCACAGGACCCGGGAGAAGATCGAAAAGTACGGATTGACCCGAGAAATCGAGCCGGAGCATTTCTATCCCACCACCGAAGCAGCGGTAGCCGCCTACATGGCCCAGACCGGCGCCCAATGGAGCGCAGAGGACTGACCTCTGGTTTTCTACTCGCGGGTAGGGCCGAGTTGGTCCTTCGTGCCCCCCGCTCTGGCCTGTCATAGTGGGTCACGACACACAGAGTTAACCGGATCCGCTCGCAAAAACTAACATTTCCTTGGCAAAATGCAGGTGGATCAATTGCTTCTAAAGGAGACCCATGGGCGCGAACACCGCGGAAAACACCAACCTTCGGCTAAAGGCCGTGCTGGATGTCCTGGCAGAGGAGGTATGGACCGGCGAGAAGCCGAACGCCGGAGCCGTACTGGGCGAGGCAATCGCACGGGTGCCCCTCAACGACCACGAACGCGAACTCCTCAGTGGCGGCATTCCCCGCGGCCACAAGACGCTGACCACCGCCACGGCCAAGTTGGTCAAGGCCGGCTGGCTGGTTAAGGGCCGCTCCGGCTGGTCCATCACCGACGACGGCCAGCGCGCCACGGTGGCCTTCGCCGATCCTGCCGCCTTCGCTGCAGCGCTCGACGCCGGCACTCCCGTTCCGGCGGGCACGCCGCTGCCGACTGCTCCGGTGGCAAAGCCGGAGAAGGCAGCAAAGACAGCAGCCACGCCGGCCGCCGCGGCCGAGGAGGCGCCGTCGACAACATCCAAGGTTGCCGGCAAGGCCGCCAAGCTCATCGAGGAGGCTGTTGCCCCGGTGGCCAAGGCGGTGCGCAAGCGCAAGCCCGCGGCGAAGGCTGCACAGCCCTCAGCAGCTCCGGCAGAAGCCCCGGCGGCGGCGGCCTCGGCTGTCAGCGTCGACACCATCGAACAGCCGGACGCCGTCGCGGTTGCCGGCGACTTCAGCATTCTGCTGGGCGCGCCCGCCAACTGGGCGCCGCAGTACGACGAAGTCCAGATGGAACTGGACCAGGTGGATCAGCTCTGGAAGATTGCCGCGGACATTCCTGCCGGCTTCTACTCGTTCAAGATCGCCCTGAACCGGTCCTGGGACGAAAACTACGGTGCGTTTGGCGTCTTCGACGGACCCAACCACGAAGTCCACCACGGCGGCGGCCTCCTGGTCATCCAGTACGATCACCGCACCCGGGACATCGTCCTGCCGTAGCACCGACGCGCAATCGACCTGCCGACGCGCAAATGACCCTGCGACACCCGAAAAATCGGGTGTCGCAGGGTCATTTGCGCGTCGCGGGCGGGTTTGCGCATCCTGAGCCTGCTCCTGAGTCCGCCCACCCTGAGTCCGCCCACCCTGAGTCCGCCCACCCTGAGTCCGCCCACCCTGAGTCCGCCCCGCCTGACCCTGCCGAGCGGCGGCGGCCCGACCTAGCATTGCCTCATGGAGACCGTCGAGGTTGCGGGCCTGCGCATCCGGTACCGGCGTGCGGGCCAGGGTCCGCCGCTGGTCCTGCTGCACGGCGCCTACGAAGACAGCCGCATCTGGCGGCGGCAGCTCGAGGATTTGTCGGCTGACTTCACGGTTTTCGCCTGGGATGCACCCGGGTGCGGCGGCTCTGACGATCCGCCGCCGGACTTCACCGGACAGGACCTGGGCGACGCCCTGGCAGGTTTTCTGCGGGAAGCGGTTCCCGGCCGGCCGCACGTCCTCGGGCTGTCCATGGGCTCCGGCATTGCACTGGAGCTCTACCGGGCACACCCGTCAGTGCCCGCGTCGCTGCTGCTGGTCTCGGCGTACGCCGGTTGGGCCGGATCTTTGCCGCCCGAGGAAGTCGAGCGCCGCTATGCGCAGGTGCTCGCCGAACTCGAGCAGCCGGCGGAACAATTCATCCCCGTATGGCTGCCCACGCTGTTCACGGAACACGCTGATCCGGCGGCTGTGCAGGAAACCAGCGCCACCATGGCCGACTTCCACCCGGAAGGCATGCGGGCACTGCTGAACGCAAACGCCCACGCCGACTACCGCGACGTGCTGCCCACCATCGCGGTGCCCACCCTGCTGCTGTACGGCACGGACGACGTCCGCTCGCCGCAGAGCGTGGCCCGCGAGATGAACCGGCGGATCCCTGGCTCGACGCTGGTGATGATTCCCGACGTCGGGCACATGGCGGCCGTCGAAGCGCCGGCTGCCTTCAACGCGGAGGTACGCCGGTTCCTGCACGGACTCTCCGCGAGGTGACGCCCGCTAGAACCGGGTCGGGTCCGGCCGCGGCGGCACCGGGCCGGGATCCGGAATCGGGAGGGGGCCGGGCGGCGTCGGGAACGGCCCCGGCTCCGGTGACGGCGTGGGCGCGGGGCCTGGTACCGGCTCGGGCCCCGGAACCGGCGGCGGCGTGACCGGACCGGGTTCCGGCGGGAACGGGTCTCCGGGCTCGGGCGGCGGCGTCGTGGGGCCGGGTTCTGGCGGAAACGGATCGGGGCCGGGGGTTGGTGGAATAGTCATGTGTGGCTTCCTTTCGTGGGCTGGCGTTAAGGATCGTCGATCAGGCGCCGCGGCGCCGGCGCAACACCTGCAGTTCCCAGGGCCGCAGTCGCACCGCACCTGAGGAAAGGCTGTTCCGCACTGCACCCGGCGCTGAACCCGGGGCAGAGCCACCGTTGGAGGCGTTGGCGTCGGACGGATAGTTGCCCAGGACCAGCTCCGCGGCACCCCAGGCCTCGTCCCCGAGTTCCGCGTCGCGCTCCTCGCCGGAGAAGTTGCCCAGCACCAGCAGCTCCGGAATCCCGGCGCCTTCTGTGGGACTGTCTGTGGGACTGCCGGAAGAAACGTGCCCGGTCAGGGCCCGGGTGAACGCATAGACGTGCGGGTCATCCGGCAGCAGCATGGTGAAGTTCCCGTGCGAGACCACCGGCTCCGCATGGCGCAGCGCTATCACCTGGCGGTAGAAGCTGTAGACCGAGTCCGGATCATCCACCTGGGCGGCGGCGTTGATGTGGTTGGCATTCGGGTTCACCGCGATCCAGGGTGCCCCGGTGGTGAAGCCGGCATGCCGGGAGGCGTCCCACTGGACCGGGGTCCGCGCGTTGTCCCGGTTCAGCGGCGCGAGGGCGGCGAGGACCTCGGCGTCGGTGTGGCCCAGGTGCGTGGTGGCTTCGCGGTGGTGGTTGAGGACCTCGATGTCGCGGTAATCGCTGATCGCGCCGAACGTCATGTTGGTCATGCCCAGTTCTTCACCCTGGTAGACGTAGGGCGTGCCGCGGTGCAGGTGCAGGATGCCGGCCAGCATTTTGGCGGAGAGCTCGCGGTATCGGGGGCTGTCGTCGCCGAAGCGGGACACGGCGCGGGCCTGGTCGTGGTTGCCCCAGTACAGGCTGTTCCAGCCGGTCTCGGCCAGCCCGTCCTGCCAGCGGCCCAGGGTCTGCTTCAGCTCGGTGAGCAGGAGCTTTTTGGGCCGCCACTTGTCGCCTTCCTCCTGGTCCAGCGCCACGTGCTCGAACTGGAACACCATGTCCACCTCGGCCCGGGCGGGGTCGGTGTACAGGATGGCGTCGTCCACGGTCACGCCGGGCATTTCGCCGACGGTGAGCAGTTCGCCGGTTCGGTTCGAGAAGACTTCCCGGTGCATCTCCTGCAGGAATTCGTGCATGCGGGGGCCGTCGATGTAGAACGGGGAGCCGTCACCAAAGAGCTTGCCGTCGGCCACCGGGCCGTCCGGGAGCGAGGTGTCCTTGGAGATGAAGTTGATGACGTCCATCCGGAACCCGTCCACGCCCCGGTCCAGCCACCAGTTCATCATCTCGTAGACGGCGGCGCGGACCTCGGGATTCTCCCAGTTCAGGTCCGGCTGCTTCTTCGAAAAGATGTGCAGGTAGTACTCCCCGGACACCTGGTCGAACTCCCACGCGGGCCCGGAGAACGCCGAGCCCCAGTTGGTCGGCTGCGCCGCCGTGCGCCGTGGGGCGGCCCCGGCGTCGACGTCCCGCGGCGGCCGCCACCAGTACCAGTCGCGCTTCGGGTTCTCCTTCGAGGACCGGGATTCCACGAACCACGGGTGCTCGTCCGAGGTGTGGTTGACCACCAGGTCCATCACCAGCTTCATGCCGCGCGCGTGCAGCCCGTCGGTCAGTTCCCGGAGCTCGTCGAGGGTGCCGAACAGCGGGTCCACGTTACGGTAGTCGCTGATGTCGTAGCCGTTGTCGTCCTGCGGCGAGGTGTAGATCGGGGAAAGCCAGACGACGTCGACCCCCAGCCGCTGGAGGTAGTCCAGCCTGCCGATGATGCCGCGGAGGTCGCCGATGCCGTCGCCGTTGGAGTCGGCAAAGCTGCGCGGATAGATCTGATAGACGACGGCGCGCTGGAACCAGTCGCCGGCAGCCGCCTTGGGTGTTTCCGTGGGGGCTTCTTCGACCGTCATGGGGACTCCTCAGCTGGTCCGGCAGACAAGGGGGCAGCGCGTTGCTGACCCGCCAACGTCTGATTATTGATCAGTTGACGGGGGCTGGGAAGACCTGCCCGGTCCGGCTGTGCTGTCGTGCTGTCAGGGGCGAAGCCGCCCGTCCCCGGCTAGTTCTGCGAGGCGATGGCGTTGTCGCGGTCCTCGAAGACGTCCTCGCCCGGTCCGGAGAAGGCCTTGGAGCGCTGGATCGCCTCGATGGATCCGGTGAACAGCTGGGAGTCGTGGGGATCCGGGTGCCGGTGGTGCTCGGCCGTAGCAGTAGCCTTGCCGGGGCGCTTGGGCCCCACGACGACGTCGGACGCGTGGCCGGAAGTGGACGCCGCCAGCGCCGACGGCAGCGATTCGAGGCGGACGTGGGGGAGCGCCGTCGGGTGGTCCTGCTGCAGGAACAGCACCAGTTCCTCGCGGATCAGGCAGCGGAGGTCGAACAGGGAGGCGCTGTCCGCGGCGCTGACCAGGATGCGCACGCGGACAAAGCCGGCGGTGGCGTCCGTGATCTGCAGGATCCCCACACGCTTGTCCCACAGCGGCGTATCGGCCAGGACCTTCTTCAGCTCGCCGCGCATTGCCTCGACGGGAGCGCGCCAGTCGAGGTCGAACTCGACGGTGCCCATGACCTCGGACTGCCGCCGGGTCCAGTTCTCGAAGGGGGTGGTGGTGAAGTATGTCGAAGGCAGGATCAGCCGGCGGTCGTCCCAGATGTGGACCACCACGTAGGTCAGGGTGATCTCCTCGATCCGGCCCCATTCCTTCTGGACCACCACCACGTCGTCCACCCGGATCGCGTCCGTGAAGGCGAGCTGGATGCCGGCGAAGACGTTGACCAGCGAGGTCTGCGCGGCGAGGCCCGCGACAATCGAGATCACGCCTGCGGAAGCCAGGAGCCCGGCGCCGAGCGCCTGGATCGCGGGGAACGTCAGCATCATGCTGCCCAGGGCCACCACGGCGATCAGTGCGACGCCGATCCGCCGGGCCAGGATCACCTGGGTGCGCAGCCGCCGGGCGCGGCGGTTGTCCGCGACATCCACCCGGTACCGGGTCAGCACCATTGCCTCGATGATGAGCAGCATGGCGATGGCCAGCCAGGCCAGTGAACCGATGAGCGCAATCAGCAGCAAATGGTCCAGGCCGTGGCGCCATTCGAGATCGCCGCCGCTGGTGGCGAGCGCGATCCGGACGGCGATCAGGCACAGGGACAAGCGCAACGGCAGCCGGGCCACGCGCGAGATCTCGCGCAGTTCGGGCTTGCTGCGGTTGAGCCGGAGCACAATCTTGCGCACCAGCCAGGACAGGACGAGCCCGGCAACCACGGCGAGGGCCATGGCCAGGAACGGCATTGCTTGGGTGAGGAACTCTTGCATTACTTAAGCTCTAGCAAGCTTCCACGGGCAACTGAAATCGCCGGGATGTCAACGTGGGTCTCCTCACGCCGCGGCAGGAGCCGGCGGGCACGGCAGGTCTTCGGCAGGTTCCGGCGCGGGCCAGCGCAGTCCACCGCAGTTCGACCGCGGGCCGGACGCAGTCCGGCCGCGGACCCGGACAGAGTTCGGCCCGCCACTCCGGGACTTTTGCCTCTTGATTTTGCTGACGGACGCTCCAGAATGGTCGAACCACTTGAATCCCAGGGGGAGGGTGACATGCGTCGACTCGCGGCGTTCGGCACGGCAGCGTCGGCCGGCTTCTTGGTTGCGGCGCTGCTCGGCTCCTGCGGTGCGCCCGCGGGCCCGGGTCCGACGTCGCCGTCGATGCCCACCGTGCCCCCGCTGACGTCCGCGCCGGCCAGCAGCGGCGCCGTCGATACCCCGCCCACCGAGCCGCCCTCGGCGCCGGGCACTCCGGCGCCGACGGCGGCGGATTGGCAGAGCGTCAAGACCCCGGACGGGAAGCTCGAGTTCGATCACCCCGCCGAGTGGACCGTCAAGGACCGCGGCGCCGAGGCCGCGCCCGGCGGCGTGTTCCTGGAGGTCCTGAACGCTGGCGGCAAGTCGCTGGCCACCTTAAAGACCAACGTGGCCCCGGGTGCGGAATGCACGCAGCGGATCCCCTACCAGGTGCTCGATCTGGTGCAGGTTCCGGCCCTGGCCCAGCAGGGCGTCACGCCGCACTTCATCTTTGAGTTACGGCTGTATCCGGCCGAGAAGGACCCCACGAAAGCCAACGTCATGGCTTACGGCATCAGCTCAGCGCCCAAGCCGTCCGGCCCCGATGCCTGCCCGATCTTCCAGTTCTTCACCTGGCCGCCCAGCGGAGCGTCGTTCGGGGGCGTTTATAACCCCTTCGACACCACCCCGGGCAACGAGCCCTTTGTCGACACCCCGGAGGCCTACCTGGAGACCTCCGAATACCAGGACATCAGGAAGATGATCACCTCGCTGCGTCCGGCGGGGCAGTAGGGCCGGCCCGGGCTCATGGCGAGGCGGCTCACACCGGCTACGGATCCGGCACCATTTGTTTCGGCGCTGGTGCTCGCGGCCCTGCTGCTGGCCGGCTGCGGGTCACCGGCGGCGCCGCCTGYGACATCCGGTGCTGCGCCGGAGGCAACGTCCGCAGGTCCGCCTGCCGGCGCTACCCGGCCGGGAGGCACCCAGTCGGGAGATCCTTCGCAGGGGACACAGGGAACCACGCCGTCGGAGTCAGCCACGGACACAGCATCGGGAACGGCTCCGGGGAGCACCGCGGCGGCAACCCCGACGACGTCGGACCTCCCGCCGTCGTCGTCCGGCTGGAAGACGTTCACGACGTCGGACGGGACGCTGAGTTTCGACTACCCGGCCGCGTGGGAGATCCGGGACCCTGCGGGGGAGGCGCCGCTGGGCGGTGAGTTCGTGGACGTTGTGAACGCCGCCGGGAAGCAGATGGCCGCGCTGCGCACGAACATCGTCACGGGCGCCGAATGCGGCGATCAACAGCCCTACCTGCTCATCGATTCTCAGCCGATGCAGGCGCTCGCGGAACCGGGTGCGGCGGACCAGAGCCCGCCGCGCTACGTCTTCGAGGCCCGGGGTGACTTCAGTGCAGCGGAGGCTTCGCCGCCCACCTACGCGTCGTATGGCATCACCATGATGCCGGAGGAGACCGGGCCTACGTCGTGTCCGATGTTCCAGCTCTTCCTCTGGCCGCCCAGCGGCGCGCTGTTCGGGCAGGCGTATGACCCCGGGAAAAACACGACGCCGGGGGACCCCGGGCTGCCGTACCTGGAGAAGGCGAAGCTCTACGCCAGCACGGCGGAGTACCAGGACGTCCGGAGGATGATCACGTCGCTGCGTCCGGCGGGCAACGGCGAGGCCACGGGCAGCGTGACGGAACCGGCGAAGTAGCTGGGTTAGACGACGCTGGGTTAGACAGCGGGCAGGTGCCGGTGGCGGTGACGGTGTTCGCGGACCGCAGGTGTCGGCGAGGCATTCCTGCCGCCGCGCTGCCCGGTCCACGGGTTGCTGCTGACCTCCCGGATCAGCCCGGTGCCGGCGCACTCGCGCACAGCCATGATGCCGTCCGCCGCCTGGCGCTTGTCGTCGAATGCTGTGGAAATCGCCAACACGGTCCCGTCGGCGGCGAGAAGCCGGAACCGTACATTGGATTCCGCGTCGGTGAAGATTTCGAACTGTCCAGCCATTGTCTTGTCCTTGTCTGGCGGTGGTGACCGCCGGTGGAGGGTAAGAGCACTTCTTTGTGCTGTTGCCGGGTCTTCGACAAATCGCTGCAGTGCCGGTAGCCACCCTTTCGTGGACGGCGTCCCCGGGAAAGAGGCAAAGGTCCCTTGGTGTCTGGCGGATGAGACTGGGCCGGCCTAACCCAACCCTGCGTGACGAAACCGGGCGCCCGGATGGGCGCTACATTGGGAACATGGCTGGCAAACATCCTGTGCAGTTTCCGGCGGATTCCGGCGAGCCCGTGCGGCTGAACGCGCGGGTGTCCGGTGTGGTCCAGGCAGTCGGCTTCCGCTACTGGACGGTCCGGAAGGCCGAGGAACTGGGGCTCAGCGGCACGGTCCGGAACAACACCGACGGCTCCGTGGGCATCGTGGCCGAGGGGCCGCAGTCCGTTGTGCTGGAGCTACGGCGCTGGCTGCGCTCGCCGGAGGCGCCCGGCCGGGTGGAGGACGTCGAAGAATCGGTCTCGGCCGCGACGGGGGAGTTCGGCGGATTCGACGTGGCCTACTAGGGCTGCAGCTTTCCGGTGCCGGTATTGTGGCCGGTCCGGGGCGAAGGACCCTCGGCAGGGGCCCGGTTTCTGAGTAGGGTGGCCCCATGCAGAAGATATCGCTCGATGCCCTTGCCCGGCAGCAGCTGGCTGCAGCGGTCGCGGCACCCAGCGGACGGGCCGCGGACACTGCGTTTGGCGGGCATGAGAAAGTCCTGCGGCAAACCGTCATGGCGTTCAGGGCGGGGACGCAGCTGAGCGAGCACCAGAACCCCGGCGAGGCGACCGTGTTTGTGCTCCGCGGCTGCGTGCGCCTGCGGGCCGGCAACGAATCGTGGCAGGGCAAGACCGGTGATCTGCTGATCGTGCCCGACGGGCTGCACAGCCTGGAGGCCGAGGAAGACTCGGCGATCCTCATGACCGTGGCGAAAATCAAGACCTGACGGCCCAGCCGCAGGCGGCGAGACCGGTCGAAGCCACTCCAGGGGCCGGATTACCGCAAGGAGCAGGACATGACTGTCATCCCTTTCGACGAGGTCCCACAGACCCGGCGGTGGTGGGCGAGGGCGGCCTACGCCGCGATTCTCTTGGCGGTGGCTGTCCCTTTGGTGTCTGCGGGATTGGCAGGCACCATCGCGTTGGTCATGATCGATGCCGGCGCCGTGTTAGTGACTGTGGCTGCGATCTACTGGTTCCTCATCAGCCGCGGTGTCCTGCGCTGGTGTGCGCTGGCGCTCGCGGTATTGGCCCCGCTGGTGCTGGTGGTCCTGCACATCCAGGCGGGTCTGCTATTGGAGATGGTGCTCTCGATTGCGCTGGCGTTCGTGGCCTTGGTCTGTGCCCGTGCCGCGCTCCGGGAAAGGGGTGAGGGCAAAGCCATGCCCGAGCACACCGCCCCTGCTTGGCAGCATGCTTTCCTGGTGATGAATCCGCGTTCCGGCGGGGGCAAGGTGGTGAAGTTCGACCTCCAACGGAAGGCGGAAGAACTCGGCGCCGAGGTGGCGCTTCTTGCGGGACCGGGACCGGTGGACGTCGACGCGTTGGCCCGGCAGGCCGTGGAACGCGGGGCCGATCTGCTCGGCGTCGCCGGTGGGGACGGAACCCAGGCGCTGGTCGCCGGCATTGCGGCCGAGCACAACCTTCCGTTCCTGGTGATCAGCGCCGGCACGCGCAACCATTTCGCCCTGGATCTCGGGCTGGACCGCGAGGACCCGACAGGCTGCCTGGATGCCCTCCGGGACGGGGTGGAGCTTCACGTCGACCTCGGCAAGATCAACGGCCGCACCTTCGTCAACAACGCATCCTTCGGGGTGTACGCCGAGGTGGTGCAGAGCCCTGCGTACCGGGACGACAAGGCCGGTACCGTGCTGGAGATGCTTCCGGACCTGATTAGGGGCGATAAGGGTGCGCGGCTGCGGGCGCAGGCGGACGCGGAGACAGTGGACGGCCCGCAGGCGGTGCTGGTGAGCAACGGTCCGTACGGCAGCAACGACCTCGCCGGCCTGGGCCGGCGAACCCGGCTGGACCGCGGCGTGCTCGGCGCGGTGGCGATTTCCGCCGCCAGCACGCGGGAAGCGGTCGGCCTGTTGCGCCGTGCCACGAAGCGCGGCCTGATCCAACGCGCGGCGGCGGAGGTGGTGGTCGACGCCGACGTGCCCGAGATCCCCGTCGGAGTGGACGGCGAGGCTCTGCTGATGAGCACGCCGGTACGGTGCACCGTCGAACCCCGCGCACTTCGGGTACTGGTTCCGCGGAACCGTCCAGGCGTCCCGCCAGCCCAACCGGCGCTGGATCTGGTCCGGCTCCGCGAGCTGGCGTGGGGCCGGCACGTGTCTGCACCGCCTGCGCCGTCTGCGCCGTCGTCCGCCGCTCCCCCCGCGGCTCCCCCCGCGGCTCCGCCCGCCGGCGGGGGATCGTAGCCCCGGCAAATCTGGCCTGACCCGTGAATGACGGCGACTAGTTGTGCCGTGCCCACAACTGCAGCCACACGAGGAGGCGCGTTTCGGCGTCGTCGAGGTCGATGCCGAAGAGCGGCTCCACCCGGGACAGGCGGTACCGCACCGTGTTGACGTGCACGTCCAGCGCCTTGGCGGCGTCGATCGCGTTTCCGCCGCAGCTGAGGTAGGCGTAGATGGTCTCCTCGAAGGACTTCTTATGCTGTTCGTCGTACGCCGCGATATTCAGCGCGTGCGATCCGGGCAGCTGGCCAGCGGCCGTCAGGGCCGAGACGAACTGGCGCAGAAGCAGACGCGAGCCCAGGGAGTCGTCGTCGGCCACGATGTCATCGGAATCGGCGGCGATGCGCCCTTCCGCGACGTTGCGCACAAGTTCGGACAGGACCAGTTCCGCGTTGACCCTGGAGTCCTCGAGCCGGTCAATCGTCGCCGCGGCGCCGAGCGCGGCCAGGACCGGGCGTGCGAGCAGCCGGCGCGCATTCTGCACAATTTTCAGAAGCGCGGTGCGCTGGAAGTGGCGTGAGGTTTCGGTGGTCTGGGGCAGGACGATGTAAACGATGTTGTCCGAGAGCCCGCAGACGGCCGAGGGCAGCCGGATGGCGCAGGCAGTCCGGATGGTGTCGAAGAGCCGGAGGCGGGACTGCAGCGTTTCGGCCGCGATGGCCTCGGACGGCCAGACGCCCAGAGCCGCGACCCGGATCGACGGCGCCGAGATCCCGAGCCTGATGGCGGCCAGTTCGGCGCGTTTCGGATCGAACAGCAGCGGCTGGACCAGATCGATCTGGCGGGTCAGGTTCGAGACGTAAGTGGTCCGTTTGTGCAGGATGTGGAGCGCGGCCACGTTGGCCGCTTCGCGCAGGATCCGGTTGGCGTCCTCGTTGTGGTGGTCCGCCAGTTCAAGGAGCCAGAGCGAGCCCAGAACGGAGTCGCCGGCCCGGATCGCGATGGCGGTGCGCCGGAGCGAGGGATCCTGCGTGGCCACGTCCAGCGCATCGGCGGCGGCATGGACACGGCGGTAATCGTTGTCCGTTTCCACCGAATGCGGCACCTGCAGGCTCAGGATGGAACTCCGGCGCGTCTCGTCAATGGGCTGGTCCGGGAGGGTGGAGTACGCCAGGATTGTTTGCTCGGGATCGGCGATCGCGATGGCACCGCCGGCCTGGGCCGCCACCGTGTTGGCGAGGTCGAACAGGTCTCCGGGCCGGATGTCCACCAGGGTCCGTCCCGATTGCCGGTGCGGAACCACTGCCGCGTCCATGATCTCCGCGAGCTGGTTCCAGGGCACCGAGTCGGAGGCCCGGAAAAGCGCCATCCCGTTGTCCCGCGCGGCTGCCCGCAGGACTTCGTCCGAGGTGCCGTTGGATTTGTAGACGACCGCCACGTACCCGGCGTCGCTGAGTTCCCGCACTTTCGCGCCCAGACGCTTCCCGGAAAGGGACAAACCAATGGCCAGGGCAACGGCACCCGGGAACTTGGCGGGCCGCGCCGTCGAGTCGTAGAGAACCGAGCCGGCGACAATCTGCCGGTCATCTGACGGCATTTCCACGAGGCTGAGGATTTCCGAGCCCGCCGAGCGGGCGACGTCGGCCAGCGTAGGCAGCGCATGCGTATCCACCTCCGGTGCCGTCACCGGGACACCCAAGAAGCTGTTTGGTATTCGCTACTAATGATTGGCCCCTCAATTTGTCGATAACTCCATGGTGATGCGGAGCTTCATTTCCTACGCTGAACCATAACGCAGGACAGTTCAACGGAAGGCCGTCATTGAAAATCAGCGAAGCCAGGCAACTCGTCCAGGTGAAAGCTCCCGTCTTGTCCCGCCAACAGCGTGTGCTGGCGGGCGCCTACAACGTCGAGGAATTCCGGAAATCGGCGCGCAAGGTCTTGCCGGCCGGGATTTTCGACTATCTCGACGGCGGATCCGAAGACGAAGTGACGCTGCGCCGCAACCGGGCCGTCTTCGATGCCTGGGCCCTCATGCCCAGCTGGGGCCCGGTGTCCGGACCCGACACGACGACGACCCTGCTCGGAAAAGAAAGCGCGCTGCCGCTGACCTTGACCCCCACCGGGGCGACCCGGCTGTTCCATCCCGAGGGCGAACTGGCCGTCGCGGCCGCCGCGGACCGGGCCCGCATCCCCTACGGGCTGGCCGGCCTGAGCACCGTGCCCATGGAAACCATCGCAGAGCACCACCCGTCCCTTGACCGCTGGTTCAACTTTGGCCTCACCTCGGACGCCCAGGCGATGAAGAACAAACTGGCCCGCTGCAAGTCAGCCGGATTCAACACCCTGATTGTCGGCGTCGACACGCGGGCACTGGGTTCCAGGGAACGGGACCTCCACAACGGATTCACCGCCCCTCCCGCGCTCACGCTGTCAACCATCGCGGACATCGCCCGGCGCCCTTCGTGGTGGATCAACTTTTTGAAGTCGGACGGCATCAGCTTCCCGAACCTGGATCCGCAGAGCCCCGCCGCCTCCTCCGTGGTGACCCCGACCATGTGGCAGCACATCCTGGGCCACTCGGATGCCAGCAGCGGCTGGAAGGAACTTGAGGCCCTGCGGCAGGCCTGGCACGGCAAAATCGTGCTCAAGGGCTGCGTCAACCCGGCCGACGTCGCGAAGGCCTCCCGGATTGGCCTGGACGCCGTCCAGTTGAGCAATCATGGCGGCCGCCAGCTCGATCACATGCTGAGCCCCATGGACGTCCTCCAGGAATCGCGGCAACGGGTGGGCGATTCGATCGAGATCTACGTGGACTCCGGCATCCGCCGGGGGAGCGACATCCTCAAGGCGCTGGCACTGGGAGCCGATGCCTGTTCGATCGGTCGGGCCTACCTGTACGGACTGGTGGCGGCCGGCTCGCCGGGCGTCGGACGCATCATCGACATCTTCGGGGATGAACTGCGGCGTACCATGACGTTAGTGGGCGTCTCCAGTATTTCCGAGTTGAAGGCCCGGGGCGGGGAAATTCTTCGGGATATTCGTCATTCCGGAGAACTTCTTGAGACAAGAGCGTCGGAAAACACGAATTCATGAGTTTTGAATAAGCAGTCATGCAGTGCCCTCCCGCAGCGTTGCGGGAGCCTAGAGAATCCCTGAACAGCTAAGGAAGCCATGCGCACCCGATACCTTCTTCCCGTTCTCACCATAGCCACGGCGCTCTCGCTCTCGGGCTGTGTCAACAACAGCGAACCCGCCGCCACCGGCTCGGCATCCGGTACCGCTGACGCCATCGACGTGCAAAAGAATGACTCCATTGCCGCCTCGCTCCCGGAAAAAATGAAGAGCTCCGGCGTGCTCAACGTCGGCATGGCCAACAACTACCCGCCCAACGAGTTCAAGGACGATAACGGCGAACCGGCAGGCTGGTCAGTGGACCTCACCAATGCCTTGGGCAAGGTTATGGGGTTGAAGGTCAACTTCGACATCGGCACCTTCGACAACATTCTGCCCGCGGTGAAGGCAGGCAAGGATGACATGGGAATGTCGTCCTTCTCCGACACGCTGGAACGCGAAAAGCAGGTCGATTTCGTGAACTACTACTCAGCCGGCATCCAGTGGGCGTCGCCCAAGGGCAAGAACGTGGACCCGAACAACGCCTGCGGGCTTAAAGTCGCCGTCCAGGCCACCACCTATGAGGACACGCATGAGGTGCCGGCCAAGTCGAAGGCCTGCACGGATGCTGGCAAGCCGGCGATCACCATTTTCAAGTACGACGCGCAGGACCAGGCAACCAACGCCCTCGTGGTGGGACAGGTCGATGCGATGAGCGCCGATTCGCCCGTGACTCTGTATGCGATCTCCAAGACCAAGGACAAGCTGCAGACCGCCGGCGACGCCTTTGAAGTGGCGCCGTACGGGATGCCCGTGGCCAAGGGCAGCGAATTTACCCCGGTCCTGCAGAAGGCGCTGCAGGCTCTGATCGACGACGGCACGTACAACAAGATCCTGTCCAAGTGGGGCGTCGAATCCGGTGGCGTCAAGACAGCAACTCTCAACGTGGCAGCCAAAGGGTGATAGCAAATGAGCGAGCCGGAATCCGACAGGATGATTGAGTCGGAACCTGACAGGAAGCACCGGGACCGGAGCGGGCAGGACACGGACAACTCGCCGGCGGAGGCGATCGTGGCGATCCCGCTGCGGCACCCGTGGCGGATCGTGATTGCCGTGGTTCTTTTGCTCGGGTTGGCGGTATTTGTCCTGGACGCCGCCCAGCGCGCGGACTATGGCTGGCCGGATGTGGGCAAGTACATTTTTGACCGCCGGATCAGCCAGGCCGCGTGGGTGACGCTGTGGCTGACCATCTACTCGATGATCGGCGCGATCGTCATCGGGCTGCTGCTGGCCATCATGCGGCTCTCACCAAATCCGGTGCTCAAGAGCATCGCCTGGCTGTACATCTGGATCTTCCGCGGAACCCCTGTCTACGTGCAGTTGGTGTTCTGGGGCATCGTGGCCCTGATCTACCCGGTGTTCACGCTGGGGATTCCGTTCACGACGCCGTGGGTCACCGTCCCGAACGAGATCTTCACGAACCTGTTCATTACCGCCGTGATCGGGCTGGCCCTGAACGAGGCCGCCTACATGTCTGAAATCGTGCGTGCCGGCCTGCTGTCCGTGGACGAGGGCCAGGCGGAGGCTTCCACGGCCCTGGCCATGTCCTGGGGCCAGACCATGCGGTATGTCGTGGTTCCGCAGGCCATGAAAATCATCATTCCGCCTACCGGCAACGAAGTGATTTCGATGCTCAAGACCACCTCCCTGGTGGCAGCGATCCCCTTGAGCATTGACCTGTACGGGGTGTCCCGCGGCATTTCAGCCGTGACTTTCACTCCCGTCCCGCTGCTGATTGTGGCTTCGCTCTGGTACCTGCTCTTCACCTCCGTCCTGATGGTCGGGCAGCACTTCATCGAAAAGCGGTTCTCCCGCGGAACCGGACGGATCAAGTCAGGCAAAGCACCCGCCGCGCCCGAACCGGCGCCGACGGCCGGACCTGGCGCGCCGGGTACACCGCTCGGCACAGATTTTGGAGGTAAGGGATGACCGGCGTGCCAATGGTTCTTGCGGAGAAGGTTTCCAAGAATTTCGGATCCAACAGGGTACTGCGTGGGATCAGCCTGGAGGTCGACCCCGGGGAGGTTCTCTGCATCGTGGGGCCCAGTGGTTCGGGCAAGTCGACGTTCCTGCGCTGTATCAACCACTTGGAAGTGGTTGACGGCGGCCGGCTTTCGGTCGACGGGCAGCTGGTCGGCTACCGTCAAAAAGGCGAGAAACTCTACGAACTCAAGCTCAAGGAAGCTGCTTTCCAGCGGCAGGAAATCGGAATGGTGTTCCAGCGGTTCAACCTGTTCCCGCACCTGACCGCGGTGGAGAACATCATTCTTGCTCCCATGCGGGTGAAGAAAATTTCCAAGACCGCTGCCACGGCACGGGCCATGGAACTGCTGGAGCGCGTGGGGCTGGGGGACAAGGGCGATGCCTATCCGGCGCACCTCTCTGGCGGCCAGCAGCAGCGGGTGGCCATTGCCCGTGCCTTGGCCATGGACCCCAAACTGATGCTCTTCGACGAACCGACCAGTGCTTTGGACCCGGAGTTGGTGGGCGAGGTGCTCGATGTCATGAAGGGACTGGCCAAGAGCGGCATGACCATGATTGTGGTGACCCACGAGATGGGGTTCGCCCGCGAGGTGGCGGACACCCTGGTCTTCATGGACGACGGCGTGGTGGTGGAGGCCGGGGCTCCCCGCCAGATCCTGAGCGAYCCGCAACACGACCGGACCAAGGCGTTCCTCTCAAAGGTGCTGTGACATTCAAGGTTGACGGCGCGGCGGTGGGCCCTGGCCTCCCGGGCTGTGGCATCACCGCCGCGCCGGTGCAACACTGAATCCGTGGACAGCCCCGCGGACAGCAAGATCTGGGCGGACTACAACGCCGCCCAGGCAACCCGCGGGGTGCGCACGCTGTGCCTCGAGGCCATGGCCTTCGCAGGCCCGGGGAACGGCCGCCGCGCCATAGATCTCGGCTGTGGCGCGGGCAAGGAAACACTCGCGCTGCTCGACGGCGGCTGGCGGGTCCTCGCCGTCGATTCACAGCCGGACACCCGGGACCAGCTGCTCGCAACTGTGCCCGCGGCCCTCGCCGAACAATTGGACGTCGAGCTAAGCCCGTTCGAGGACCTTCCGCCGCTCCCGGAGGCGGGGCTCATCCTGGCCAGCTATTCGCTGCCCTTCGTCCACCCCGAAAACTTCGCCCGACTTTGGCGGATGCTGCTGGGGGCGCTGGGCCCTTCCGGCGTCATTGCCGTGAATCTGTTCGGCGAACGGGACTCCTGGGCCGCCATTCCCGAATGGAACTTCCACACCGAAGCCGAGGCCAGAGCCTTGTTCGAGGGACTGGATATCCTTACGTTCGAGATCTACGACGCCGACGGCCAATCCTTCCGCGGTCCCAAGCACTGGCACATTTTCGACGTCGTCGCCCGGAAACCCTGACGCCGGAGCCCGCTCAGATCTTGGCCCGCTCAGATCCTGGCCCGAGTCCCGATGGCGTAGGGGCCAAAGTGTGCCCGGCGTGACGCACCAACCGGTCCGCCACGGCGGCACGTGTCGTCTGGTTCGATTTCGACTGGCGTCGTAAGACAGACTGTTGCCGTGAGCAACTCTCCCCGTGCAGGCCTGGCCGTCGCCGGCCTCAGCCTCGGCACGTCGCTGAACCCGTTGAATTCGTCGATGATCGCCGTCGCCCTGGTGGTGCTGCGCGAGGACTTCGGGCTCGACGTCGCCACGGTCACCTGGGTGATCACGGCGTTCTACCTCACCTCCGCGGCCGGCCAGCCGCTGATGGGCCGGCTCGCGGACCGCTTCGGCCCGCGGCGGCTGTTCCTGCTGGGCATGGCCCTGGTGGCAGTGACCTGCGCGCTCGCGCCTTTTGCGCCGAACTTCGCGCTGCTCTGCGTGGCGCGCGCCTTCATGGCCCTCGGCACCGCGACGGCGTACCCGAGCGCCGTCGTCATGGTCGCCGCGCTGGCGCGGGAGGCGAACGTGAAGTCCACCCGGCCGCTGGGCCGGATCCAGATGGCGAACACGTCGGCGGCCGCCGTCGGGCCCGTGGTGGGCGGCCTGCTGGTGAGCCTGGTGGGCTGGCAGGCGCTGTTCCTGATCAACGTCCCGCTCTCGCTGCTGGCGATCCTCGTGGTCCGGCGCTTTGCCCCGGCCGACGGTGCCCGGGAACGCGGCCGGGTGTCGGAACTGGTGCGCGACTCGGACCTGCCCGGGATTGGGGCCTTCATCGGTGCCCTGGTGCTGGTGATGATGGCGATGCTGAATGTGCTGCCCGACTACCGGTGGTGGCTGCTGGGCGGCGGGCTGGTCCTCGCGGCGCTGTTCGCGTGGCGGGAGCTCCGGTTCAGCCCGCCCTTCCTTGACCTGCGGCTGCTCGGCCGCAACCGGCCGCTGCTGCTGGTCTACCTGGGTTTTGCGCTGTTCAACGGCGTCTACTACTTTGCGTTCTTCGGGCTGCCGCAGCTGCTGCAGACCGCGGGCGGCTACAATCCCGGCGTCGTGGGCCTGCTGATGCTGCCGCTCGCGGCGATCTCGGTGGTCGGGACGCCGTTCGCGGTCCGCGCGATCGACCGGTTCGGCGTGCGGCGGGTGCTGATCGCCGGCGTCGTGCTGCTCCTCGTCGCGTCTGCGGCGATGTGGCTGCTGACGGCCTCCCTCGCCGTCCCGCTGGTGCTCGCGCTGACCGCCCTGCTGGGTGTGCCGTATTGCGTGGTCGCCATTTCCTCGAGCCAGGGCATGTACGTGTCCACCCGGCCGGAAGAGCGCGGGGTGGCAGCCGGGATCTTCCAGACCTGCCGCTACCTCGGCGCGATCACGGCGACCGTGCTGATCGGCATCTTCTACGGCAGCGGCGTGACGCAGGCGAACTGGGGGCTGATGGTGTTCGTGATGCTGGGGCTCGGCGCGGTGGTGCTTGTGGTGTCGCTGCGGTGGCGGGAGCGGCGGGCCTGAGGTCCGGCGCTGCAGGAGCGTGAGCCGTTGATGTGCCATGGCCGGAGTGGAAGACTTGGGCTGCGGTCTCATCCACTTTAAGGAGTTGGAAATGGCTGACGGGACTGGATTGATCAAGCGGTTCTACACAGAGGTGATTGGGGACGGAAATCTCGCCCTCATTGATGAACTGGTCAGTGATGACTTCGTCGATCACGACCCCCTACCCGGACAATCGCCCGCCAAGGACGGCGTCGGGTACTTCGTCAACACGATGCGGGCGGCATTCCCGGATCTTAGGGCCAAGACCACCGAACCGGCGCTGGTAGATGGAAATCTCGAGGCGCAATACGTGGTCCTGACTGGAACGCATCAGGGAGAACTGATGGGCGTCGCGCCCACCGGTCGGAGCGTCGAATTCAGCGGCGTCGACATCATCCGCGTCGACGGCGGCAAAGTCGTCGAGCACTGGGGGGCCACGGACACTATGACCCTCATGCAGCAGATCGGAGCCGTATCGAAGTAACGCGCAGCAATTTTTCGCAGCTAGGGGAAATTCCCCGGCTACGGTTTCTGGGCCGCGATCGAGAAGTCAACTAATGACTTCCTCGGCTGGTTCCACACCGGCCCGCCCCCGGGGATCCACTCGATGAGCCGGAACTCGGCTCTCGCTTGCGTTGCGAGGCCTGGGGAAAGGGGTACGCGACTGAGGGTTCCCGTGCCCTGGTCTCCAAGGGTTTTACCGAGTTCGAAGTGCGGCGGGTCGTCGCTCCGAGCATGGCAGTCAACACAGCCTCGCGACGGGAGATGGAGAAATCCGGGATGCGTCTAGTACGTACGTAATGGGTATCTGCTTGGCTGAAGTCGTCCCGCAATGGCCGGGCTGATCGGCGACCTGGACTGCCCCTGATCAGGCCGCAACGCAGGGATGTGGCACGGTAATCTCGATATATGAGACATTCTGTCTTGAATTATKGACTTTCTGTATATCGTGGGGCATGGACGCGACTCAGGCAATCCCGGACTCTATTCCTCCTTTCGTCGACGGAGCCTGGCTTGAAAGGCACCGCGATGGCGTGGTTGTCGCTGACGCGCGCTGGTACCTCGACGGTTCCTCTGGGCGGGGGGCGTACGACCGTGGGCACATCCCATGTGCCGTGTTCGTGGACCTCGACGCGTGGCTGTCCGGCGGCGCCGGTGCGAAAGGGCTCAATCCGCTGCCCGATCCGGCCGTGTTCGCCCGGGGGATGTCTTCTCTCGGTGTAGGCGACGACTCGACGGTCGTCGCCTACGACGACGCCGGGGGCGTCATTGCGGCACGGCTCGTGTGGATGCTGCGGGCGCTCGGGAAGCGGGCGGCGTTGCTCGATGGCGGGATTGCGGCATGGCCGGGTCTGCTCGACAGAGACCCTGTGCATCCTGCGCCAGCGAGCTTCACAGCGGCTCCATGGCCCGAGGAGTCCCTGGTGCAAGCCGACGACCTCGAGGCATGGGCCGGCATCGTGGTCGATGCCCGCCATGCCGACCGCTTCGACGGCAGCCTTCAGCTCCCCACGGATCCCCAAGCCGGGCATATCCCTGGCGCGGTGAATGTGCCATGCCGAGAGAATCTCGACTCCGTTGGCCGGCTGCGGCCTATCGCCGAGGTACGCGAGGCGTTCGCGCGTGCCGGGGTCCGGGACGGCTCTKCTGTCGTTTCCTATTGCGGATCGGGCATCACGGCGTGCCACAACCTGCTGGCCCTCGAACATGTCGGGCTCGGTCGTGGCCTCCTCTACCCCGGCGGCTGGTCCGAATATGCCGAGGACCCGCGACGCATCGCAGAGAGGTAGAGCAAGCCGAGGAGGTCCTGGAACAAGCCCGCGTCACATGGTCCCAGACGTAGTCACTGGTCGCTGTCGCAGGGGATGACGAGGTCCTTCAGCGGCGCGGGGTCGGTGTTCGTGGCCTGTTGGAGGAGGCGGTAGAACAGCAGCCCGCGGCTGGCTGAGGTGCGGCGGTMCGGCGGCAGCTCGGTGCGTTTTCCGTACCAGCGCGGGGGGTCGGCTGTAAGGGAGTCAGGCTTTCCGGCCCGTGCCTTCCGTGTCGTCGTCAGCGGGGCCAGGAGCTGCATCCTCAGCGTCCAGCGCACCGTCTCCACCGCCGCTGGGGCGCTCCGTTTCGCCTTCTCCGTAGTCCCCTTCGGCATATCCTCCGGTTGCCGGTCCGGCCTGGTCCCCCACTGACCCGCCTTCGCCGTAGTCCCCTTCGGCATATCCTCCGGCTTCCGGTCCCTGGTCCCCCACTGTCCCGCCTTCGCCGTAATCCCCTCCGGAGTATCCTCCGCCTTCCGGCCCGGTCTGGTCCTGGCTAACCGTTCCGCTTTCGCCGTAATCCCCGCCGGAATATTGGCCGACCTCCCTTTCAACGGGGGGTTTCGGGGTGCTGTTATCGTGCTGTTGGGCTGCAGATTCTGGGTTCTCGGACATCGAAAATCCTTCCTTGAAGGATCGTGTGCCCGTGCGAATGCAGAGGCATCACGGCTTCGCGACCGAGGACGAACCGGCGGGCGAGATCTGGCGGGCAAGGGGAGATCTGCTGCTCTACCGATACCGAGACCGGCCTGTGTGTTAATTCTACTTCCAGGGGTCCCTCCGATGACGTCCCGATTGCCTTATCGCCAGGTGGCAGGATGGGGTCCATCATGGACAGGCGGTTGCGGCGCGCTCCTGACGCGGAATGGGTGTTCATGTACCGGCTCGGACTGAGCCGGAAACGCATCGCTGAGCTCGTGCGTGTTCATCCCGCCCTCGTCGGCTACCAGTCCCTGTACGTGCAGTCCCGCGGGGCGCTTAAGCGTGATCTGGCCGCGTGCCTGCGCACCGGGCGGGCGGTCCGGCAGCCCTGCAGGAAGGCCGGTCAGCGGAAGAACCGGATCCCCGGGATGATCAATATCTCCGAACGTCCACCCGAGGTTCAGGACCGTGCGGTGCCAGGGCACTGGGATGGGGATTTAATCATCGGCAAGGGGAACCAGTCCGCGATCGGGACGCTGGTCGAACGGACCACCAGTTACACGATGCTCGTGCACCTGCCGGACGGGTACAGGGCCAAGCAGATGCGTGATGCGCTGGCCGCGAAGATCAAGACGCTTCCCGAGGCGCTAAGGCATTCCCTGACCTGGGATCAGGGCATCGAGATGCAGGACTGGAAAACCGTGAAGATCGACGCCGGCATCGACATCTACTTCTGCGACCCGCACTCGCCCTGGCAGCGCGGCATCAATGAAAACACGAATGGCATGCTGCGCCAGTATTTCCCCAAGGGCACAGACCTGGGCATCCACAGCGCGGCAGACCTCGACTGGGTTGCCCAGGAACTCAACGACCGGCCGCGCAAAAGACTAGCGTTCAGGAAACCGATCGAACTGATCGAAGACCTCCTGTTGCAATGACCGCCTGAATCCGCCGATCCCTCGCCGGGCGGGCAGTTAGTTGCCCCGACCGCCTTGGTCACCAGGTCCCGATGGCGATCGATTCACTCGGGGGCTCGGTGCGGGTCCGCCTCGTGGGGAATGACTAGGTCCTTCAACGGCGCCGGGTCTGTGTTCGTTGCCTGCTGGAGGAGCCGATAGAACAGCAGCCCGCGGCTCTTGGCGGTGCGGCGGTTGAAGCGGAAGGTGAACTCGTCCAGGTAGTAGGCCAGCTGCTCCCTCGAGATGCCCTGATGCAGGGTGCCGTCGATCCAGCGTTTGAGCTGGGAGGCGGCCATGTGGACGGCGGGCATGTTGACATACGCGGGGATGACCGATCCGAGCTGGGTAAAGTACTCGTGCTTGTAGCCGAGGTCGGCGAAGCGCCTCAGCTGTCTTGCCCCGTCGGTGCGGATGGTGGAACCGGGGGCGACGACGCGCTGGCCGAACTTCACCAGGGCGAGCCTGCGGTCGGCCGGCCCGGGCTCGAGGCGGATCCGTCCGATCC
>NZ_JBFTZL010000020.1:0-31728 GCF_056406825.1 Arthrobacter sp. P1_A5
GCATGGAGATTATCAACGAACGGCGGAGCACCGTCGCGTCCAGCGGGGCCGAGCTTGCCGTGTTCGAGTATGGCAGGGAGCCGGGACCCGAAGTGCCGACGCTTCTGCTGGTACACGGCTATCCGGACGATCATCAGGTCTTCTTGCCGGCCATCCGTGATCTGGCCCGAAGCCACCACGTGGTCGCTTACGACACCCGGAACGCGGGCGCGTCCGCCGTCATGGGCCTCCCCGGGGACTTCACCCTGAAGACGCTCGTGGATGACATGTTTGCCGTGCTGGCCGCCGTCGGAGCCGTGGATGTCCATCTTGTGGGCCATGACTGGGGCTCGATCCAGGGCTGGGCCGCCGTCCAGGACCCCAGGGCCGCGGGCCTGATCGGCCGGTACACGTCCATCTCGGGCCCGGACCTGCGGCACTTCGCACGCTGGGTGCGGAGCCGGTATGCACGTCCCCGGGCGTGGCCGCAGCTGGCCGGACAATTGGCCCGCAGCTGGTACATCGCCGCCTTCCTTGTGCCGAAGTTGCCGGAGGCCGCCTGGCGCCTCTTCCTCACGAAACGCTATGGGCAGGCGGCCAAGCGCGACGTCGGCGATGATCCCATCCGCGGCCTGGCCCTTTACCGCGCAAATTTCTTCTCGGCGGTGAACTGGCCGGCCGGCGGCCGCGTGACGCTGCCCGTCCAGGTGGTGGTGCCGCTGAGGGATTCCTTCCTGTCGCCGGACCTCGTGGACGGACTGGATTCCTGGGTGGATGACCTCACGGTGATCCGGGTGGACAGCGGCCACTGGTGGCCGGCATCCCGGCCGGCGGAGTTCGCGGAGCTGCTCCGGCAGCCGCAGCCGCTGCCGACGCCGACGACGCAGATAACACCGTAGGCCGGCGGCATCATGGCCCGGGCAAACCGGCGGGATCGGGAATCCAGGAGCGGGACGTTCAGCAATGGGATGGAATACCTGACGTGGGGCCGGGGCCCGAAGACGCTCTTGTTCGTCCAGGGAGGACCGGGGAGCTTCGTGCCCCAGGGGGTGCTGCGCGGACTGTTCCGGCGGGAGTTTGCCGCCTATCAGGAGGCCGGGTACGCGATCTGGATTGTCACCCGCCGGCGGAACATGCCGGCGTCGCACACCAGCGCCGACATGGCGGACGACTACGCCCGGCTGATCGCCGAGGAGTTCGGCGGCCGGGTCGGCGTGGTGGTGGCCGAGTCATTCGGCGGGATGATCGGGCAGTATCTGGCCGCCCGCCATCCCCAGTCCTTCGGGCACATCGCGATGGTGGTCACGGCGGCCGAACTGAGCGCGTGGGGCAAGGACGTGGACGAGCGGATGGCCGCCGCCGTTGCTGCCGGAGACCCAGGCCGCGCCGGGACGGTCTTGGCCGAGTACCTCTTACCGGGTCCGCGGACCCGGTGGCTGCGGGAACTGCTGGGACCTGTCGTCGGCCGCCGCGTGCTGGACCCCTCCGGATGCCCCGCCGCGGACGTCCTGACGGAGGCGCGGGCCGAGTTCGCATTCGATGCGCGGGCGGTACTGCCGCTCATTCGTCCGCCCGTCCTGCTGCTCTGCGGCGGCCGGGACGCGTTCTTCCCGAGGGCGGTTGCGGAGGAGACCGCGCAATTGATTCCAGACTGCACCCTGATCGTCTACGAGCGATGGGGCCATATCCGGGCAGGATCGAGCAGGCGGGTGCCGCGCGACGTCCTGGCCTTCGTCCGGAGCCGATAAGGGCAGGCGGGGTCCATGGAAAGCTGCCCGGCAGCTACCCGGCGTCCAGGAGCAGGGACATGAAGACGCTGTTGGGGTCGGCTTCGTAGCCGGCAAATGGCGGGCAGTCCGTGAAGCCGTGCCGCTCGTACAGCCGCCGCGCGGGAACGAAGAACTCCTGGCTCCCCGTCTCCAGGAACAAGCGTTCGTAGCCGCTGTGCCGGGCCTCGGCCAGGAGGTGGCGGAGCAGCGCCGACGCAACGCCGCGCCCGCGGGCTGCATTCGCGGTGCGCATCGACTTGATCTCGGCGTCGCCGGGAGCCAGGTGTTTCAGCGCCGCGCAGCCCAGGAGCCGTGAGTCCTGCCGKGCGGTCCAGAAGCTGATGCCGGGTCCGGCCAGCGCGGCGGGATCAAGGGCGTGGACGCTTTCCGGCGGGGAGGTCGCGTACATGTCGGCGAGGTGTTCGCCAAGGAGCTGCAGGACGTCCTCGCGCTCCGGGGTGTCGCGCGCAATCCGGACCGTGCCGCCCTCGGCGCCTGCCACCTGAGTCAGCGTGGCCGGCGGGCGGCGTGTTCCCGCGCCAGCACCGCGTAGGAGTCATCCGGCGTGCCCGGGGTGAAGCTGCCGTATCTACGTTCGACGGCGGTCCGGATCAGGAAATCCGCGAGAGCCGGGTTCTTGGGCAGCAGCGAGCCGTGCAGGTAGCTCGCCACGATGTTGCGGTAGCGGGCTCCCTCCTGGCCATCCGTGCTGTTGTTGCCGGTGCCTTTGGCCGTCGTCCCGAGCGGTTCGACGCCCGGTCCCAGAGTGGTCTGGCCGCTGTGGTTTTCGTAGCCGAGGATGCTGCCGAATTCGGGGGAGGAGACCGCGACGTTGCCGATCAGGCGCTCGTCAGTGCCGTGGGTTTCCACGTCCAGGATGCCGATGCCCGGAAGGACGGACCCGAGCCGGGTCTTGAAGAATTTTCCGAACAGCTGGTACAGCCCGCAGATCACGAGCATCGGGGTGCCGTCGTCGGCCATCTGCTTCAGGGTGGACTCGCGCGAGAGGAGGTCGTCCTGGATGACGAGCTGTCCGCTGTCCTGTCCGCCGCCACCGACGATCAGGTCCACGTCCGCAGGGAACGGGTCACCAACGTTGTACTCGAGCAGTTCCGGCGTGTAGCCGTGCCAGCGCAGGCGCTGCGCGAGGACCAGGGCGTTGCCCCAGTCGCCGTAAATGTTCATGTCCCGCGGGTAGAGCTGCAGGACCCGGATGGTTCCCTTGCTGGGGGCCGCGGAATCTTCGGGCGGAAGTTCGTGCCCAAAGGACAGCTCGTGCGGGGTTTCGGGGGAACCGGGGGTCATGAGACCACCTCCACTGTGGTGATTTTGGACAGCTCGCGGCGGATGGCCAGCATGGCCGTGTAGGTGCAGAAGATCCTCTTCGGCTTGCCTTCGCCGCCGCGGATGAAGGCTGCCAGTGCCGGCGCAATCTCCGTGTCGACGGCGCCGATCGCGACGTCGTCGTACTGCAGCCGCAGCGCCATGTCATACGCGCGCGAGCCCGTGAGCTGGTCCACGCCGCTGTCGCGGAGAGTGTCGAATTCGACGTCCCACAGCCAGGACATGTCCCGGCCGTCTGCGTAGTTGTCGTTGATCGCGATCATCGTGGCGTACCCGGCGGCGGGGAACGACTTGAGGCCGAGCCGGAAACCGCTGGGGTTCTTGACCAGGACCAGTTCCAGCGGCAGGCCATCGACCACGAGGCTTTCGCCGCGGCCGAACGCCGGCGCCACCTTGGACAGCGCCGTGAGCAGGCCGGMCTGGTCGGTCCCGGTGCCGCGGGCGCCGGAGACGCCGCGGGCCAGGGTCAGCGCGGCGGCGGCATTGAAGATGTTGTAGACGCCGCGCAGTTTCATCCCCGTGGTGACCGTCGCGCCGTCGTACTCGAAATCGGCGTCGTCGGCGCCCACGCGGCGCAACACCACGTCGGCGGCGGGCCGGGCGGGGGCGGCCGGCACCGGGCTGCCCGGGGCGGCGCGCATGTCGTCGTCGTTGGGGAAGGTGCTCAGCAGGGAATCGTCGAGGCCGAAGTAGAGCACCTCCGGCCCGTCCAGGGTCTGGGCGATCCGGGCGACGCGCGGGTCTTCCCGGTTCAGGACCACGGTCCCGGTGGTCTTGGACGCGATGTGCTGGAGCAGTTCGGCGGTCTTGTCGATCTCGCCGAACCGGTCCAGCTGGTCGCGGAGGACGTTGAGCAGGAGGCTGTACCGCGGCGGGACCTTGTTGACGAAGTGGACGGCATGCGCCTCATCCAGTTCCAGGACCGCGACGTCGGCATCGAGCCGGCCCCGCCAGTCGACCTCGCCCAGGAGGGCCGCGGCCACGCCCCGGGTGAAGTTGCTGCCGGTGCGGTTGGTGAAGACTTTCAATCCCTGGCTCTCGAGCAGTTCCACGACCATCTTTGTGGTGGTGGTCTTCCCGTTCGTGCCACTGACGACGGCGACCCCCAGCGGCAGCGTGGACAGCGTCCGCCGCATGAAATCGGGGTCGATTTTTTCGACCACAAGCCCGGGGAGGGCCGAGCCTCCGCCCCTGAGCCGGGAGACCCGGCGGACGAACTTGCCGAGCGGAACGCTGAAGTAAAGCATGCTCTGTAATATATCCCAGCAGCGGCATGGAACCCGGACGCCAGCGGCCGCTGCATGCGTCTTCCATGCGTACCGTGCCGCGCAGAGCATTATGCTGTGGGGATGACCACCCCCTCTTTYTCCCTTGAATCCCGCGTGGGAACGGGGCTCCGGATCGGCGTCCTGGCGCTGCAGGGCGATTTCCGGGAGCATCTGCATGCCGTGGAAGCCGCCGGTGCCGCCGGMGTCGGGATCCGGCGTCCCGCCGAGCTCGACGGCCTGGACGGGCTCATCATCCCCGGCGGCGAATCGACCACGATCGACAAGCTCTCCCGGATCTTCGGGCTCCGGGGTCCGCTGCGCGAACGCATCCAGGCCGGCCTGCCAGTCTACGGCTCGTGCGCCGGGATGATCCTGCTGGCGGACGAGATCGCGGACCCGGCGAAGGACCTCGCCGGAAACCCGCAACAGACGTTCGGCGGACTCGACATCACCGTGCGCCGCAACGCCTTCGGCCGGCAGCGTGAGTCCTTCGAGACGGACCTTGACTTCAGGGGGCTCGGGTTCAGCGACACCGGCTCCGGCGTGGCTCCCGTCCATGCCGTGTTCATCCGAGGCCCGTGGGTGGAGCGCGTGGGTCCAGGGGTGGAGGTCCTGGCGCAGGCGGAACCCGCGGACCCGGAGCATGCCTCGCATGCCGCTGTACTGGACGGGACGGCTAGAATTGTTGCAGTGCGTTCCGGCAAGCTGCTGGCCACCTCCTTCCACCCGGAAGTGACGGGGGAGAAGCGCGTGCATGAACTGTTTATTCGAATGATCAGAGGAGAAGCGTAAAGCATGTCAGGCCACTCCAAATGGGCGACGACCAAGCATAAGAAGGCCATCCTTGACAGCCGCCGGGCCAAGTCGTTCGCCAAGCTGATCAAGAACATCGAAGTCGCCGCGCGCATGGGCGGCCCCGACCTCTCCGGCAACCCCAGCCTGGAACTGGCCGTCACCAAGGCGAAAAAGACGTCGGTGCCCGCTGACAATATCGACCGCGCCATCAAGCGCGGCGCCGGGCTCACCGGCGAGGTCGTCGATTACACCGAAATCATGTACGAGTGCCGCGGCCCGCAGGGTTCCGCGCTGCTGATCGAGTGCCTAACGGACAACAAGAACCGTGCCGCCTCCGAGGTCCGGCTCGCCATCTCCCGCAATGGCGGCACGATCGCCGATCCCGGCTCCGTCAGCTACCTCTTCTCCCGCAAGGGCGTCGTCTCGCTGCCGAAGAACGGCCTGACCGAGGACGACGTCCTGATGGCCGTGCTGGATGCCGGGGCCGAGGAAGTCAAGGACAACGGCGACAGCTTCGAGATCCACTCCGAGCCGACCGACCTCCAGGCCATTCGCGATGCCCTCACGGAAGCCGGAATTGAGTACGACACCGACGAGGCCGAGTTTGTGCCGTCCATGCAGGTGCCGCTGGACCTTGATGCCGCCAAGAAGTTCATGAAGCTGGTGGACGCCCTGGAAGAGCTCGACGACGTCCAGAACGTGTACAGCAACGCCGACCTCAGCGACGAAGTGCAGGCCGCACTGGAAGCCGAGTGACCCGCTCACCCAAACGTGACTTTGGGGCCCGGTCTTGACGGCCCAACCGTGACGCTGCGCGTGTTGGGGGTTGACCCGGGCCTCACCCGTTGCGGGATCGGCGTTGTCGACGTCGAGCGGAACCGGCGGGCCACATTGGTGGCCTTCGGCGTTGTGGGCACCTCTCCCGAGGAGAGCCTGGACCAGCGGCTGCTGGTCATCGCCACGTCCATCGACGAGTGGCTGGACCGCTACGAACCCCAGGTGCTCGCCGTGGAGCGGGTCTTTTCCCAGCTCAACGTCAGCACGGTCATGGGGGTGGCGCAGGCCTCCGGGGTGGTCATTGCGGCCGCAGCGCGCCGTGGCATCCCGGTGGCGCTGCACACCCCGTCCGAGGTCAAGGCAGCCGTGACGGGAAGCGGGACCTCGAACAAGGATGCGGTCACCAAGCTGGTGACCAAGATCCTCCGGCTGGACGCGCCTCCGCGCCCGGCCGACGCCGCCGACGCCCTTGCGTTGGCCATCACCCACGCTTGGCGGGCCGGCAGCGGGGCCGCCGTAGCCACGACTGGGCCGGGCAGCCAGTCCCTCACTCCGGCGCAGCGGGCGTGGGCGGACGCGGAGGCAAAAGCGCGCCGTGCGCGCTGAATGTCCGGCTGTGACGCAGCGGGGCTTGGTAGGGTATTCGTAGATATGTTCGGATAGTCGGCGTGCCCGGCTGTACGTTCTTTCATCACCCAGTTGCAGACGCCAGTTAGACCAGGAGCCCGGCCTTGATCAGTTTTCTTCGCGGAACCGTTGCGCATGTTGGCCTGTCCTCCGCCGTGATCGACCTCAACGGCGCCGGCATGAGCGTCAACGCCACACCGCAGACCCTCAGCGGCCTTCGGGTGGGTGAGGAGGGAAAGCTGTTCACGTCCCTGATCGTGCGGGAAGACTCGCTGACCCTGTTCGGCTTCGCCAGCGATGACGAACGCGAGGTGTTTGATGTGCTCCTCAGCGTCAGCGGCGTCGGTCCCCGCCTCGCCCTGGCGGTGCTGGCCGTCCACGAGCCCGAAGCTATCCGGGTGGCCGCCCACTCCGGCGACGGCAAGGCCTTCACGAAGGTCCCCGGCATCGGACCGAAGGTGGCTGGCCGGATCGTGCTCGAACTCGCCGGCAAGCTTGTGCCGCACGGCACCGCCGGCGCGCCTGTCGCGGCCGTGTCCGCGGAATCCGTCTGGAAGCCGCAGGTGGTGGCCGCGATGACCAGCCTGGGCTGGTCCGAAAAGGATGCCACGGCCAGCATCGACAAGTCCCTGGCCGATTCCCCGGACCTCGCGGCGAACGGCAATGTAGCGGAGATTCTCCGCGCGACGCTGCGCTGGCTGGGCCAGGACGGCGCCCGCGCCGGGAACCGGGTAGGCGCGCGTGGCTGAGCCGTCGATCGTCGCCGGGGGAGAGGAACCGGAGGAGCGGGTCATCGAAGCCGCCCTGCGGCCCAAGAACCTGCACGACTTCGTGGGCCAGCACCGGGTCCGCAAGCAGCTCTCCCTCGTGTTGGAGGCCTCGCGCATGCGTGGGCGCAGCGCGGACCACGTGCTGCTCTCGGGCCCTCCCGGCCTGGGTAAGACCACGCTGTCCATGATCATCGCCGCCGAAATGAACGTCCCGCTGCGGATCAGCAGCGGCCCGGCCATCCAGCACGCGGGCGACCTTGCGGCCATCCTGTCCTCGCTCTCGGAGGGCGAGGTCCTGTTCCTGGATGAAATCCACCGCATGTCCCGGCCGGCCGAGGAAATGCTGTACATGGCGATGGAAGATTTCCGCGTCGATATCGTCGTCGGCAAGGGCGCCGGCGCCACGGCCATTCCGCTGGAGCTGCCGCCCTTCACCCTGGTCGGCGCCACCACGCGGGCCGGCCTCCTTCCCGGCCCGCTGCGGGACCGGTTCGGTTTCACCGGCCACCTCGAGTTTTACTCCGTTGAGGAGCTGGAACTGGTCCTGCGCCGCTCCGCCGGCCTGCTGGACCTGAAGGTCAACTCCGCCGGGTTCAGCGAGATTGCCGGCCGGTCCCGGGGCACGCCACGCATCGCCAACCGGCTCCTGCGCCGCGTCCGGGACTGGGCGCTCGTGCATGGCATCGAGCAAATCGACGCGCGGGCGGCCTCCGCGGCCCTGGACATGTACGAGGTGGACAAGCGGGGCCTGGACCGGCTGGACCGTGCCGTTCTCGAGGCCCTCATCACCAAGTTCGGCGGCGGGCCGGTAGGCCTGTCCACACTCGCGATCGCCGTCGGCGAGGAAACGGAGACCGTGGAAACGGTCGCCGAGCCCTATCTGGTGCGTGAAGGACTCCTGGGCCGGACGCCGCGCGGCCGGATAGCCCTGGCGCCGGCATGGACACACCTGGGCTTCGCCATTCCGGCCGGTGCCTTCGGCCAGGACCCGCTGGAACTGTTCCAGGCCGACGAGCTGGGCGAGAGCCCGATCGGCGGGTCCGGCGGGGATCCCGGCGAAGAAACCGATCCTCAGTGGATCCGAAACAGCCGCTAGCACCGTTCTTTCAGCTTTTCCCTTTAGACTGGTATGACGCTCGGCACGTCCGGGTTTTGTTTCCGTGGGCGGAGAGCAGGTAGCCGCCGGCGGTCTGGGGGACGGTCTCGCTGCCAGTTTGCTGCGCAGACCCCTGCCCGCGCCGTCAGGAACAAACGGACGTTGCTGAAAAACAGCTATGCAAGTAAAGAACGGAACTTTCCCCTTGGATCTAATGACAATTCTCCTGTTCGTGATGCTTGGCGTGTTCGTCTTCATGATGTTCCGCCGCAACAAGAAAACGCAGCAGCAGCAGGCGCAGCTCCAGTCGAAGTTCGGCCCCGGCGTCGAGGTCATGACGAGCTTCGGGTTGTTTGGCCGGATCATCGACATCGATGAGGCCGAGAACAAGGTCACGCTGGAGCTCTCCCCGGGKAACACCRCCACCGTGCACCGCCAGGCCGTCACCAAAATTGTGGAGCCGGTTGTCGCCGCCGAGGAGCCCACGGTCGTTCCCGACGACGCGTCCTCGCTGACCACCGAGAAGCTGGGTGCTGAGGGGACCGACGCCAGCGCCCCCGTCCACGATGCGCCGCGCACCGAAACGCCCGAGGAAACCCTGCGCCGCCTCAACGATGAAGGCAAAAAAGACAGCTAGTCTGCCTACCTGAGCTATCCCGCGAAGCAACGGTTGCGGGTATCCGTCGGCGGGGCCCAGAGCCCGCGCCGGCGGATCCGCCGTAAATAATAGAAAGATCGACAATGGCACGAACTGGCCCCAAAAACTCAGCCATCAGGATGCTGGTCTGGCTTGGCGTAATCATCGCCGCCATGACGGCTGTACTGGCGGGCGGCACGATGGCCGGCCAGGCGGGCTGGGCTCCAAAGCTCGCACTGGACCTTGAAGGTGGCACCCAGATGATCCTGGCGCCCAAGGTTGAGGGCGGTTCGGGTATCACCGAAGACCAGCTCAACCAGGCCGTGGCGATCATTCGCCAGCGCGTGGACGGCTCGGGCGTCGCGGAAGCGGAAATYAGCACGCAGTCCGGCCGCAACGTCGTYGTCAGCCTCCCRGGAACYCCTGCSAAGGAAACCCGYGCGCTGATCCAGGCYTCCGCCGACATGAACTTCCGCCCSGTYMTCCAGACYGGCCCCGGCGCAGCAGTCCCCGCCGCCTCCAGGACCCCGGATGCCCAGCTGCCGAAGCCGACAGCCGCGCCCGCCAACAGCAGCGACGAGAACTGGATTACCCCCGAGGTCTACAAGCAGTTTGAGGCCCTCGACTGCGACAACCCCTCCCAGGACAAGCAGCAGCGCTCCGACCCGACCAAGCCGCTGGTGACCTGCGAGCCGGCCTCGGCCAACTCGCCGGCCATCAAGTACATCCTCGGTCCGGTGGAGGTGAAGGGCTCGAACATCAAGTCCTCCTCCTTCCAGCTGCAGCGCGGCGCACAGGGTGCCGTGACCAATGAATGGGCCGTCAACATCCAGTTCGATGACGCGGGCACCACCAAGTTCAAGGAAATCACCGAGCGCCTGTACCAGTTCTACGCCGCCGGCGGCGGCCAGACCGGCTCGGATCCGAAATCCCAGTTCGCGATCGTCCTGGACGACCAGGTCATCTCCGCCCCGCGCTCCCTCGCCGTCATCACCGACGGCCGGCCGCAGATCACCGGTGGATTCACCGAGGAGTCGGCCAAGGCCCTCTCCGACCAGCTCCGTTTCGGTGCCCTGCCGATCAGCTTCGAAATCCAGAGCGAACAGCAGATCTCGGCAACCCTCGGCGGTGAGCAGCTTCGCATGGGTATGCTCGCCGGCGTGATCGGCCTCCTGTTGGTGTTTGTCTACTCGCTGTTCCAGTACCGGGCCCTTGGCCTCGTGACCGTGGCCTCCCTCGTGATCGCCGGGGTGCTGACGTTCCTGGCCATCGCCATCCTCGGCTGGACCGAAAACTACCGGCTTTCGCTCGCCGGCGTCGCGGGCCTGATCGTGGCCATCGGCCAGACAGCCGACTCGTTCATCGTCTACTTCGAACGCATCCGCGATGAGCTCCGCGAAGGCCGCGGCCTGGTCTCGGCCGTCGAAAACGGCTGGAAGCGGGCCAAGCGCACCATTCTCGCGTCCAAGGCCGTGAACCTTCTCGCGGCCGTCGTGCTGTTCTTCGTGGCAGTGGGCAACGTCCGCGGCTTCGCGTTCACCCTCGGCCTCACCGCGATCGCCGACCTCATTGTCGTCTTCATGTTCACCCACCCCACCCTGCAGCTGCTGGCCCGCACCAAGTTCTTCGGCGAAGGCCACCGGTTCTCGGGCCTGGACCCGAAGCGCCTCGGCGCCGTCCCGCTGTACCGCGGWGCCGGCCGGGTCCGYACCCCGGAGGACAAGCCCGTGGCAGTGGTGCGCGCGAAGAACACCGGCGCCGCCGCCGAGGCMGAACGCCGGATGACCATTGCAGAACGCCGYCTCGCCGAAARGCAGGAKCAGGCACAACAGGMRCAGCTCGCCGGTWCCTCCAAGAGCGCGTCCAAGGAGGGCAAGTAAATGGTCAACTTCTCAACATTCGGCAATGAGCTGTACACGGGCAAGCGCTCGTACGACTTCGTCGGCTACAGGAAGCTGTGGTTCCTGATCGCCGGGATCGCCGTCGCCCTCTCCATCCTGATCCCGGTCGCCAAGGGTGGGTTCAACCTCGGCATCGAGTTCCGCGGCGGCTCCGAGTTCACGGTCTCCAACGTCAAGACCACCGAGGCCTCCCTCGGCGAGAAGGCCGTCAAGGACGTCGTGGCGGGGTCCGTGCCGCGCGTGGCTAACGTCGCCGGCACCACCATGCGCATCCAGACGGACAAGCTCTCCGACGACGAGACGCTGCAGATCAAGGAAGGCCTCACCAAGGCCTACGGCGTGACGGATAACGAAGTTACCTCGACCTTCGTCGGCCCCACCTGGGGTGCGGACGTCACGAAGCAGGCGCTGATGGGCCTGGCAATCTTTGTGGGCCTGGCCGCCGTCCTGATGGCGCTCTACTTCCGGACCTGGAAGATGTCGCTCTCGGCACTTGTCGGCATGGCCGTCACGATGTTCGTGACCGCCGGTGTTTACGGCCTCAGCGACTTCGAAGTGACGCCGTCGGCCATCATCGGCTTCCTCACGGTGCTCAGCTACTCGCTGTACGACACCGTGGTGGTGTTCGACAAGATCCGGGAGAACACCTCCGACATGCAGGCCTCCACCCGGCGGACCTTCGCCGAAGAGGTCAACCTCGCCATCAACCAGACCCTGGTCCGGTCCATTAACACCATGGTGGTGGCCATCCTGCCGGTCGGCGCGATCCTCTTCATCGGTGCCGGGCTGCTCGGTGCCGGAACCCTGCGGGACCTGTCCCTGGCGCTGTTCGTGGGCATCCTGGTGGGTACTGCCGCCACGATCTTCATCGCGGCTCCGCTGTACGCCGCGCTGCGGCAGGGCGAACCCGACCTGGTCAAGCAGGCCAAACGGGTGGAACAGAGGCGTGTTGACGCGGCAGCCAAAGCCGAGTCCCCGGCTTCGCCCGCCACCGCCTGAACCGTCCCACGCGGCCACAAATGGGCCGGAGACTGTCGTTTTCGACGGCCTCCGGCCCGTCGCCGTATCCCCGCCGGTTATCGAAGTATCCTGCTGCGGGAATACACTTGAATAATTAACCGGTCGCGAGAGGTGCTCCATTGGAAGAACGTTCGACGCCGGTGCCGGAGGCACCTGCGGACAAGGGCCAAGGCCAGGGTTCACAGACTGGCCTGGTGGTTCCCGGACGCCCCGATGTTCCCGTGCCGGTGGACAACTCCGGTGCCCGGCCCACTTTTCCCGGCCGGCGCGAGCGCACGAGGTCCCGCCTTGCCCGGCTGACGGGCCGTGGTACTCCGGCCTACTCGCCGATTTTGGAGCCGTTGCTGCGCACTGTGCGCGCCAACAACCCCAAAGAGGATTTCGATCTCATCCAGCGCGCCTTCGTGGTCGCCGAGCGCTGCCACCGGGGCCAGAAGCGCAAGAGCGGCGACCCGTACATCACCCACCCCGTCGCAGTGGCCACCATCCTCGCCGAACTCGGCCTCAGCGGCACCACGCTGGCCGCGGCCCTGCTGCATGACACCGTCGAAGACACGTCCTACACCCTCGCCGACCTGAAGACCGAGTTCGGTCCGGAAGTGGCCATGCTGGTGGACGGCGTCACGAAGCTGGACAAGGTCAGCTTCGGTGAGGCGGCCCAGTCCGAGACCGTGCGCAAAATGGTCGTCGCCATGGCCAAGGACATCCGCGTCCTGATGATCAAACTCGCCGACCGGCTCCACAATGCCCGCACGTGGCGTTTTGTCTCGGCTGAGTCCTCGGCCCGCAAGGCCCGGGAAACTCTGGAAATCTTCGCGCCGCTGGCCCACCGGCTTGGCATGAACACGATCAAGTGGGAGCTGGAGGACCTGTCCTTCGCTGCCCTCTATCCGAAGGTGTACGAGGAAATCGTGCGCATGGTGGGGGACCGGACCCCGGAACGCGAAAAGAACCTGGGGGTCATCCGCAACCAGATCACCGAGGACCTCAGGGCCGCGAAGATCAAGGCCACGATCACCGGGCGGCCAAAGCACTACTACTCGATTTATCAGAAGATGATCGTCCGCGACAAAGACTTCGACGACATCAACGACCTCATGGGCGTGCGCGTTCTGGTCGATTCTGTCCGGGACTGTTACGCGGCCCTGGGCGCGATGCACTCGCGCTGGAACCCCCTGCCCGGGCGGTTCAAGGACTACATCGCGATGCCCAAGTTCAACATGTACCAGTCGCTGCACACCACGGTGATCGGTCCCGGCGGCAAGCCGGTCGAAATCCAGATCCGCACCCACGAGATGCACCGCCGGGCCGAGTACGGCGTCGCCGCGCACTGGAAGTACAAGGACCAGCCGAACCGGACGGCGGCCGGCCCCGGCAGCCCGCGCGACGGCGACATGGGCTGGCTGCGTTCCCTCGTGGACTGGCAGCAGGAAACGTCGGACCCCGGCGAATTCCTCGACTCCCTCCGCTTTGAAATCAACGCCCGGGAAGTGTTCGTCTTCACCCCCAAGGGCGAGGTCATGGCCCTCCCCGCCGGGTCCACACCCGTCGACTTCGCGTACGCCGTGCACACCGAGGTGGGCCACCGGACTATCGGCGCACGCGTCAACGGCAAGCTCGTTCCGCTCAACAGCGAACTGAACCACGGCGACTGGGTCGAGATCTTCACCTCGAAGGCCGAAGGAGCCGGCCCCAGCCAGGACTGGCAGCACTTCGTCAAGAGTGCCCGGGCCCGGAACAAGATCAGGCAATGGTTCAGCAAGGAACGCCGCGAGGAAGCGATTGACCGCGGCAAGGACCTGCTGACCAAAGCGATGCGGAAGCAAAACCTCCCGCTGCAGCGGCTCATGACCCACGACGCCCTCGCGGCGATCGCCGAGGACTTCAAATACGCTGACATCTCCGGGCTCTACGCTGGCGTGGGCGACGGCCACACCTCCGCCCAGTCCGTGATGGAACGCCTGGTGGAGAGCCTGGGCGGGAACGAGCACCCGGACGATGCCCTCACCGAGGTCTCCATCCCTACCCAGGTTAGCAAGGCCCGGTTCTCCGATTCCGGCGTCGTTGTCCGCGGCGTGGACGACGTCTGGGTCAAGCTCGCCCGGTGCTGCACGCCGGTCCCGCCGGATCCGATCCTGGGCTTCGTCACGCGTGGCTCCGGGGTCTCCGTGCACCGGACCGACTGCACCAACGTGAGCGGCCTGATGGACCAGCCGGACAGGATCGTGGAGGTGGACTGGGCCCCCACACAGTCCAGCGTGTTCCTGGTGGAAATCCAGGTCGAGGCGCTGGACCGCAAATCGTTGCTCTCCGACGTCACCCGGGTGCTCTCGGAAAACCACGTCAACATCCTGGCGGCGAGCGTGCACACGTCCACTGACCGGGTGGCAATCTCCAAGTTTGCCTTCGAGATGGGCGACCCGAAGTACCTCAGCCACGTGCTCAGCGCGGTCCGCAGGATCGACGGCGTCTTCGACGTGTACCGCACCACCGGAAACCGCCGCCGTAGCTGACCCGGCAGTTCAGGCCGCGGTCCACCGCTTACTGCCCGGGATCAATCTGGCGCCGCCGGCTCTGCCGTGAGGGCGGCGAGCTTCGCCAGGGCCGCCCGCTTATGCGGAACGCGCGGACTCGCCTCCACGGCGAGCCTGAGCAGCCGCAGGCGGACGCCGAGCCCGGGACGAGCCAACAGCGCCCTGAGGGCCGGCACGGCCCGCTCCGCGTCCACGTGCATCGCGACGTCCACGGCCGTGCGCAGCGGGCTGGACACCATCAGGCCTCCCATGCTCACGACGTCGAACGGCCCCAGGCGAACTTCGTGGAAGGTGCAGCCGCGCACGGACCGCAGACTGGAGATCCGCCGGTTGGCGTCAACCAGCAGCGCCAGGCGGTCCGGCTCCGTGGCACACCCATAGATCCATGCCGCGGTCATCCGGCCCGCCACGACCCGCTGCCGGATCGCCGGGGCCACCACCAGGGACGCGGCCCGCGCGCGAAGCTGCGGACTGGCGTGGGACCCGGGCGGCAGGTAGCCGCGCTGATACAGCTGCGTCAGCACGCCGTCGGCGGCCATGGCCTGCAGCTCCGGCCAGGAGAACAGCGCGCCGGGGGAGTAGAGCTCGCAGTGTTCCGGCCCCGCACCTGGACTTGGAGTCCCCGGCACCGGAGGTCCCGGCACCAGGGCGTGCCGGCCCGGAACCGGCGGAGCGGTGGGAGCGCGGGGCATGATTACCATTCCGCCATCGTTCCCGGTTCCCCGGACATAGAACAGGCCCCGTGCCGGTCATGTGGATAACCGAAACGGGGCCTGGACTGACCTGCTGGTGTACTTCGTACGGAGGTGCCGCGTGCCTAGGAGAGTTCGCTCGCTGAGCGCTCGAGCTGCTCCAGCCAGGCCTGGCGTGCCTCGAGGGCTTCCCGGGCGGCCTTGATCTTGCGCTCGTCGCCGGCCTTCTCCGCCTTGGCCAGATCTTCCTTGAGGCCGGCAATGGCGGCCTCGAGCTGGGTGAGGGCGCTGTTGGTGCGCGCCTTCGTCTCCGGGTTGGAGCGCTTCCAGTTTTCGTCCTCGGCGTGGCGGACAGCGTCCTCCACCTTCCGCAGACCGGCTTCGATGCGGCCCATGTCGGCACGCGGCACCTTGCCGGCTTCTTCCCAGCGGTCCCGGATGGACTGCAGTGCCTTCTTGGCTGCCGCGAGATCCTTGATCGGCAGGAGCTCGTTGGCTTCCACCAGGAGCGCTTCCTTTACCACCAGGTTCGCACCGTATTCCTGGTCGATCTCGTCGTTGGCTGCCTGGCGGTTGGTGAAGAAGACGTCCTGTGCGGCGCGGAAGCGGGCCCACAGCGCGTCGTCGTCCTTGCGGCTGGCGCGGGGAGAGGCTTTCCACTCATCCATCAGGCGGCGGTATTCGCCGGCGGCAAAACCCCAGTCGGTCGAGGACGAAAGGGCCTCGGCCTCGGTGATGAGCTTCTCCTTTGCGGCCTTGGCCGCCGAATTGTTGCTGTCCAGCTGGGAGAAGTACGCGCGGCGGTGCCGGTCAAACACCGTGCGGGCGGCGCGGAACCGCTTCCACAGTGCGTCCTCATTGCTGCGGCCGAGCCGGACGCCGCTCTTCTGGGCGGTCTTCCAGCTCTCGAAGAGTTCGTTCATCCGCGCGCTAGAGGTCTTCCACTGGATCTGCGCGGGATCGTGGCCGGCAATTTCCTCGGCCTCGGCCACGATCGCCTCGCGGGCGGCAAGCTCAGCGGCGCGGACAGCGTCGTGCTCGGCCTTCTCAGCCTTTTCCAGCTCGCCGATCTGTGTCACCAGAGCGTCCAGCCGGGCCTCGGCGGAGCGGATGTCGCCCACCATGTTCCGCTCGGCGAGCTGCTCGCGCAGGTGCGTGACGGTCTTCTGCATGTCCGCGGTGGGCGCCTTGGAACTCACCCGCTGTTCCAGCAGGACGATCTGGGCCACGACGTCCTCGAACTTCCGGGCGAAGTAGCCCAGGGCCTCGTCCTCGCTGACCCCCGGGTACTGGCCTACGGGGTATTCCGTGCCGTCAACGGTCAGGAAGACGTGGCMGTCGCCTTCAACACGGCCCCAGCGGGCCGCTTCGGCCAGTGAGGCTGCGGAGGACACGGCCGCCGGGGCCGGAGCCGGTGCGGCCGCAGACGGCTTGGCCTTCGGCCGGCCGGCAAATGCTGCCGGGCTCGGTGCGGGACGCGCGGCCGGCGCGGGACCCGGCGTCGGAACCGGGGCGGCGGTGGCTTCGGCTTGGTCAACAGGCTCGGCCGTCTCCGCCGGCTCGGCGGGTTCTGCCGGAACGGCCGTCGCCGCCGGCTCGGCGGGTTCTGCCGGAACGGCGGGCACAGTGGGCTCGGATGCCTCGGTAAGTTCCTCGCCGGCTGCGGCGGGTTCCTCGCCGGCCGCGGCTGGTGCCTCGGGTGCCGCAGTCTCGCCGTCGGAGTCTACGGCAGTGCCTGCACTCTCGGCGGGGGTTGCCTCGGTTTCGGTTTCGTTGGCAGCTGCTGTTGCCAATGTTTCGTCGGATTTCTGACTGTCTGTCACCGCTAGAAGTCTTTCGCTTGGAGGGAAATACCGGGACCAAGGCCTTGAGGGCCGCGGCTGGTTACTTCAGTGAGAACGAGTCTATCGTGACTGGTTCCACAGGTGCGCCGTCGGTGGCGTTGTCGCCGGGCTTCAGTCCGGCGGCGGCAATACCGCCCACCACGTCGAGTCCAGAGGTCACCTTGCCCACCACCGTATAGCCCCCGGCGGCATCCGCTGGAATGACGGTGTCCTTGTACACAATGAAGAATTGGGTGCCGTTGCCGTTGGCGTTCCCGCCGGTCCGGGCCACTGCGATGGTTCCGGCGGGATACTTGTTGTCCTGCGGGGTGTTTTCCAGCGGGCCCCAGGTGTAGCCCGGGTCGCTGCTGCCGTCGCCGGCCTTGGAACCGCACTGGAGGACGCCGAAGTTCTCGGCCGTGGTCAGCCGGTGGCAGCTGACGCCGTCGTAGAACTTTTGGTCAGCAAGGGATTTGAAGACCGCCGCGGCCTGGGGGGCCTTCGTGCCGTCGAGTTCGACGCCGAGCGTGCCGCGGTTCAGCTTGAGCTCGCCCGTGAACGTCTTGCCCGCGGCGGTCTCCGGCTTGGGGATGTTCGCGCCGTTCGTCGGGGCCGCTGTGGGTGAGGCGGATGCCGACGGGCTGTTCAGACCCTCCTGCGCGGCCGCGAATTCCTCTTCGGTCGGGTTTGAGGCGAAGGCGGTCAGCTGAAGCACCAAAGCCAGGCCAATCGCTGCCGTGCCGGCGCTGATGGCGAAGACGTTGTCGCGCTTGCGGCGCTTGTCCTGGTCCCGGCGCAGGCCGCGCCTGGCCTCCATCTGCTGGACGCGCCGCTTCGCCTCGCGTGCGCTGCGTGAACTGGCCGCCAAAGGTCCTCCTGGTTGTATGGCCGCCACCATGACGGGGCCGTAGGCGCCGTCGCGGTAGCAGCAGCAAGCTGCCGGCAGTCCCGCCGGGTCCGGCTCCGTTGGAAGAAGCAGGCGCCGAACGCATAAACTGACTGCCGCACACAGTTTATGCACGACTGGCCGGTCTGCCGCTTATCTTCGTTACGTTTCGACAGAGAGAATGCCGCCTGACGCCCGCGCCCGAAGATACTGCAGTAGCAACGAGATACCGCAGTGGTAACCAGAGGAGAAAATTTCACCATGGCACGCACAGCCTCCCTGTCAGGATTCCCCGAGTGGCTTCCCGAGGAGCGGCTGGTGGAACTCCATGTGCTGGACACGCTGCGCCGGACCTTCGAACTCCATGGTTTCTCCTCGATCGAGACCCGCGCCGTGGAGACGGTGGGCCAGTTGCTGCGCAAGGGGGAAATCGACAAAGAGGTCTATGGCCTCAGCCGGCTCCAGGACGATGAGGACTCCGCGGCCAAGTTCGACCCCCATGCCCTTGCCCTGCACTTCGACCTCACCGTGCCCTTCGCCCGGTACGTCGTGGAAAACGCCGGCTACCTGGCGTTCCCGTTCCGCCGCTACCAGATCCAGAAGGTCTGGCGCGGCGAACGTCCCCAGGAGGGACGGGCCCGCGAGTTCACCCAGGCGGACATCGACGTCGTCGGCGATGGCGAACTGCCGTTCCGGTACGACGTCGAAATCGCGTTGGTGATTGCGGAGGCGCTCAACGCGCTGCCCATCCCTGATTTCCTGCTGCGGATCAACAACCGCAAGCTGGCCGAGGGCTTCTACACAGGGATCGGCCTCACGGACACCGCGGGCGTCCTGCGCAGCATCGACAAACTCGAGAAGGTCGGGCCGGCGAAGGTGGCCGAGTTGCTCAAGGAGGAACTCGGCGCCACTGACGATCAGGCGCAGGCTGCCCTGAAGCTCGCGGGCATCCGCACCAAGGACACGTCCTTTGTGGAGCAGGTCCGGGCGCTGGGCGTCACCAACGAGCTGTTGGAGGAAGGCCTGAACGAGCTGGAGCAGGTCATTGCGGCCGCTGTCCAGCACGCGCCGGGTCGGGTCGTCGCCGATCTCAGCATCGCCCGCGGCCTCGATTACTACACCGGCACCGTGGTGGAAACCGTCCTGGTGGGGMACGAGCAGCTGGGCTCGATCTGCTCCGGTGGCCGCTACGACGCCCTGGCGAGCAAGGGCAACCGCAAGTTCCCCGGCGTCGGCCTCTCCATCGGCGTCACCCGGCTGGTGTCGCGGATCCTGAGCCAGGACCTGGCCAAGGCCACGCGCTCCGTGYCGACCGCCGTGCTGGTGACGCTGAACAACGACGACAGCTGGGCCGCCGCACAGGATGTCGCCGCGCAGCTGCGCAGCCGGGGCATCGCCACTGAGGTCGCCGCGAAGGCCGAGAAGTTCGGCAAGCAGATCAAGTTCGCCGACCGTCGCGGCATTCCGTTTGTCTGGTTCACTGACGACGACGGCAAGCACCAGGTCAAAGACATCCGCACGGGCGAGCAGTACGACGCCGACCCGGACTCGTGGACGCCCTCCGAGGAGGACCTGCACGTGCGCGTAATCGCCGCGAGCTAGGACTTCCGGGCAGGCCCGCTAGCGTCCCGCGTCCTGCGCACCAGCAGGACGAGGAACCGCCCGGCCACCCCTGCCGTCAGCACCGCCGCCATGAACAGCACGGAGGCTGGCGGCAGGGTGACGGCCAGGACCAGGCAGCCGAGGAAACCCAGCACGTTGAGCCAGCGCGGCGCATGCCAGGGGCGTCCGGCCAGTGTGAAAGCCGCGGCGTTCGTCACGGCGTAATAGACCAGCACGCCGAAGCTGGAAAATCCGACCACGGTCATCACGTCAGTGCTCAGCAGCAGGACAACGACGGCGGCCGCGACGGCCAGTTCCGCCGTGAACGGGACGGTGCGGGCGCGGCCCACACTGGCCAGCGGGGCGGGCAGATCCCGTTCCCGCGCCATCGCCAACGTGGTCCGGCCGACCCCGGTGATCAGGGCCAGCAGCGCGCCGAGGCAGGCCGCCGCCGCTCCGGCCTGGACGAACGGGACGCCGGCGCCGAGGCGGGAGACCGCCACCGCGTCCAACAGCGGCGCCGTCGAACCAGCCAGCTGCTGCGGGGGCAGGTGCCACTGCAGCAGCGCGGCCAGGCCAAGGTAGATCACGAAGGCCCCGGCCAGTGCGGCCAGGATGGCCCGCGGGATGGTACGGGCGGGATCCTTGACCTCCTCGCCGAGGGTGGCGATCCGCGCATAACCCGCGAAGGCGAAGAACATCAGCCCCGCCGCGGGAAGGACGTCCCAGCCGCCGGAGGGCGGCGCGGGATAGGCCGGCGCCGCCGACACGGCAGGGGCGCCCGCCGGGTGCGGACCGAGCAGGGACGCAACGGCGACGAAGACGAGCGTGGCCAACACGACGGCCAGCAGGATCCTGGTCAGCAGTGCGGTCCGCGTGATGCCGAGCAGATTAACTCCCGTGAGGACGACGACGCCGGCGACCGCCAGCGGCGTGGCATAAGCCGGCGCCACGTAGTGCCCGAACGTCAGCGCCATCGCCGCGCAGGACGCCGTCTTACCCGTGATGAAACCCCAGCCCGCAATGAAGCCCGGCCACTGGCCGAGCTGCCGGCGCCCGTACACGTAAGTTCCCCCGCTGTCGGGGTACCTCGCCGCCAACTGCGCCGACGCGACGGCATTGCAGTAGGCGATGACGCCGGCCACGGCCACGGCAAGCGTCAGCAGCGGCCCGGCCAGGGCTGCAGCGGGGGAGAACACGACGAACACGCCGGCGCCCAGCATCGAACCCAGGCCAATCGCCGTGGAATCGAACACGCCGAGGCGGCGCTGCAGCCGCTGAGGTGGCCGCTGCGGGCCAGGCCGGCCGTCGGGCTGATCGCGGGGCTGACGCGGGGGCTGGTCACCGGGCTGGCTTCCGTTGTGCCGGGTTGCCATGGCAAAAGGGGCCTTTCCAACGGGTAAACTCGAACGGGATCGTTCCCGTAGCGATCCTATTAGAACGTCATTGTTTTGATATCGCTTTTGATTTTCCCTCTGTCTTCTTCAGAAAGGCGTGCTGTGCTGCGCACACATGACCTCGGATCACTTCGCTCCGAGCACATTGGACAAACCGTAACCCTCGCCGGCTGGGTCGGCCGGCGTCGTGACCACGGTGGTGTCGCATTCGTTGACCTGCGCGACGCGTCCGGCGTCGCCCAGGTTGTGGTCCGCGAAGAAGAGGTCTTCCACGGACTGCGCAACGAGTATGTGCTGCAGATCGTCGGCACCGTCTCMCAGCGTCCCGAAGGCAACGAGAACCCGGCGCTTCCCACCGGCGAGATCGAGGTCATGGCCGAGAAGGTCACGATCCTCAACACCTCGGACCCGCTGCCGTTCCAGATCGACGAACACGTTGAGGTGGGCGAGGAAGCACGCCTGAAGCACCGCTACCTGGACCTGCGCCGCCCCGGCCCCGCCCGTAACCTGCGCCTGCGTTCGGAAGCCAACCGGGTGGCCCGCGAACTGCTTCACCAGGACGGCTACGTGGAGATCGAAACCCCCACGCTGACCCGTTCGACGCCGGAAGGTGCCCGCGACTTTGTGGTCCCCGCCCGCCTGGCGCCGGGTTCCTGGTACGCGCTGCCGCAGTCCCCGCAGCTGTTCAAGCAGCTCCTTCAGGTGGGCGGCTTCGAAAAGTACTACCAGATCGCCCGTTGCTACCGCGATGAGGACTTCCGCGCAGACCGCCAGCCGGAATTCACCCAGCTGGACATCGAGGCCAGCTTCGTGGAACAGGACGACATCATCCGTCTGGGCGAGAACATCGTCAAGGCCCTGTGGAAGCTGATCGACGTCGAGATCCCGACGCCGATCCAGCGCATCACCTACCACGACGCCATGGCCCGCTACGGCTCGGACAAGCCGGACCTGCGCTTCGGCCAGGAGCTCACCGAGCTGACCGAATTCTTCAAGGACACCAACTTCGGTGTCTTCAAGGCGCCTTACGTCGGCGCCGTCGTCATGCCCGGCGGCGCCTCCCAGGCCCGCCGGGCCCTCGACGCCTGGCAGGAGTGGGCCAAGCAGCGCGGCGCCAAGGGCCTGGCGTACGTCCTGTACAAGGAGGACGGCGAACTCGCCGGTCCCGTCGCCAAGAACCTCACCGAGACCGAGCGGGCGGGCCTCGCCGACGCCGTCGGCGCCAAGCCCGGTGACTGCATCTTCTTCGCAGCCGGCGAGAAGACCCCGTCCCGCGCGCTCCTCGGCGCTGCCCGCGTCGAGATCGGCCACCGCACCGGGCTCATCAACCCCGCTGACTGGGCCTTCTGCTGGGTCGTGGACGCGCCGATGTTCGAGCCGGCCGCCGCCGCGGTCGCCTCCGGCGACGTCGCCGTCGGCGCAGGCAAGTGGACCGCCGTCCACCACGCGTTCACCTCGCCCAAGCCCGAGTTCATGGACTCCTTCGACACCGATCCCGAATCGGCGCTGTCCTACGCCTACGACATCGTCTGCAACGGCAACGAAATTGGTGGCGGTTCGATCCGTATCCACGAGCGCGACGTCCAGGAACGCGTCTTCGAGCTCATGGGCCTGGACAAGGAAGACGCCCAGACCAAGTTCGGCTTCCTGCTGGAGGGCTTCAAGTTCGGAGCGCCTCCGCACGGCGGCATCGCCTTCGGCTGGGACCGCGTGGTTGCCCTGCTGGCCGGCGTGGAGTCCATCCGCGATGTCATCGCGTTCCCGAAGTCCGGCGGCGGCTTCGATCCGCTGACCCAGGCTCCCGCTCCCATCACGGCGCAGCAGCGCAAGGAAGCCGGCGTCGACTTCAAGCCGCAGCCCAAGAAACCTGAGGACGGTAGGGACTAGCCTGCGAACTTCAGCCGCAGGGGCTCCCCGGGCAACCGGGGAGCCCCTGCCGTCTGTCATTTGTAGCCCGCATTCGTCCCGGACGGAGTAGCTCGATGAACCTGGACCCGCGCCCCGGGATGATTCCTGGATCCATCCCCGGGCTGGAGACGCTGATGGATGCAGCGTGGCCTGCCGCGGAGCGCGAGGAATCCGGCGGGTGGGTGCTGCGGGCGGCGTCAGGGGTGACCCAGCGGGCGAACTCGGTCTGGCCGAGGGACCCCGGCGAGGATCCGCACCGGCAGCTCGCCGCAGTCCGCGACGCCCGGCTTTGGTACCGCAGCCGGCGGCTTCCGCTCATCTTCCAAATTTTTGACGGCCCACGCCACGCGGCGCTCAACGCGGTGCTCGACGCCGAAGGGTTCACCCGGCAGTCCGAAACTCTGGTGCTCGTCCATGTTCCCGGTGCTGAGTCCGGACAGGAGTCCGGCGCGGACTCCGGCGGCCCCGAACCTGCCGTGGAAATTTCGGCCCAGCCGTCGGCGGAATGGCTGGAACTGTGGTGGAGCGTCGACGGCCGCGGGGGAGCAGACGAGCTCGCCGTGGCCCGCGGCATTCTCGAAGGGTGCCCCTCGCTGTACGCTCTGGTGCGGGACGACGACGGCGGCGCGCCGGCCGCCGTCGCACGCCTCGCCTTGCCCAACACCGGCCCGTCCGGGCCCGGATGGGGCGGGCTCTACTGCATGGCAACGCGTCTGGATGCGCGGCGTAGGGGCTATGGCGGCCGGGTGGTCCGGGCGCTGCTGCACGAGGGCCGGGCCCGCGGCCTGGCGGGGTACTGGCTGCTGGTCATGGCCTCCAACGCCGGTGCCCGTGGGCTTTACGCCGGCGCCGGCTTCCGCGAAGCCGGCCGCTACCTCTACCGTCAGGACAGGCCCAAGCGGCCTTTGACCGGCTGCTAAAACGGCCTCTGCGGCACCCGAGCGAATCGGGCACCGCAGACGCCGACGGGCCTTTAGGCGAAGCACGGGACTCTACATGTCTTCGGTTTCGAAGTGCAGGCCGAGCCACGGCGAGGCAGTCAGTTGACCATTGGAGGTCCGAGGTGCGGCCGGCGGTACCTCGCCGTGTGCAGCCGGGGCTACGCACGGCATGGGTCTCTGTGTGGTGGATCCCTGCAGTCCCAAGGTCCGGGGCCCGGTCACGTGAATGGGCCAGCGGTGCGGGAATGCGCTGCGGGGGCTGGTTCTGGACATGAGGGTCTCCTCAGGGTCGGGGCGGTTCAGGGAAGCCGCATGGCCGGCAGAGCCTGCTGCCCGGCGAGATTTTCCCCGGCAAGCAGTTCTCGGCGCCGGGCGGTCCCGGCCAGGTAGGGGCCGCCCAGATCCTGAATCGGGGTCTTGTACGTCTCACGGCAGAAGTACACCGAAACGGCGGCGATCAGCATGCAGACCGTGCCGAAGACGGCCACGGGAACCCAGCCGGCGATGCCCGGGGTCAGGAGCATGCCAGCGATCATTGGGCCGAAGCCGGCCAGGACCAGACCCAGCTGATTGCCCATCGCCATGCCCGTATAGCGCACCGGGGCGGCGAACTGCTCGGCGAAGAACGAGGGCCAGATGCCGTTGAAGCCGGAGTAGAGCACCGTCATGTTCAGGAACGCGGCTAGGAAGACCAGCACAATGTTGCCCGAGGACAGGGCCAGGAAGTACAGGAAAATCGTGAGGGAGCAGCCGATCGCGGCGGTCAGCAGCACCGGGCGCCGGCCGATCCGGTCCGAGAGCTTCGCGGCCAGCGGCATGGCGAACATCGACAAGCCGATGGCCACGGCGTTGACGGTCAGGATGGAGGCCCGGTCAAAACCGGCCGTGGAGGTGGCGTACGCCAGGCCGAAGACCGTGAAGATGGTCTGCATGACGGACATGATGGACATTCCCATCACACGCAGGACATCGGCGCCCTGGAACTTGAGGACGTCCTTGACCGGCATCGGGGCGACGTGCCGGTGCTCCTGGGCCTCCTCGAAGACCGGAGTTTCGTCCAGGTGGGTCCGCACCCAGTAGGCGATGCCCAGGACCACGATCGAGAACCAGAACGGGACGCGCCAGCCCCAGCTCATCATGGCTTCCTGCGGCATGGACGTGACTGGAATGAAGACGAGCGTGGCTAGGACCATGCCGGAGGCGTAGCCGGTCATCACGAAGCTGGTGAAGAAGCCGCGTTTGCCGTCCGGGGAGTGTTCAAGCGTGAGCGTGGACGCGCCCGCCGACTCGGCACCCGCGGAGAAGCCCTGGGCGAGCCGGCCCGCCACGAGCAGGATCGGGGCCAAGACGCCGACCTGTTCATAGGTCGGCAGGAAGCCGATGCCGAGCGAGGCCAGGCCCATGATGCCCAGGGTGAGCAGCAGGATCTTCTTGCGTCCCAGCTTGTCGCCGAAATGGCCCATGACCAGCCCGCCCACCGGCCGTGCCACGTAGGCGACGCCGAACGTGGCGAAGGCGCCGATCAGTCCGATGGCAGGGTCGGCGGACGGGAAGAACAGGTGCGGGAACACCAGCGCAGCGGCAGTCCCGTAGATGAAGAAGTCGTAGTACTCCAGGGTGCTGCCCAGGAAGGATGCCAGGGCAGCCTTCCGCGGAGTTTTGCGAGCGGCCAGGCGTGGGGCGGATGCAGTGTGCATGGTGATCTCCTTAAGACGACGATGTCTCAGTGGACGCCGGCTTCGTAGCCTCAAGATGGAAGTCCACCGCGAGGATCTGCTGGCTGTTGGGAAACGAGTACGCCTTGAGCGGCTCGTGAAGCGGATGCGTGTTGTATACCGCGATGTCCTCGACCTTTTCGAAGTCCGCCACGATGGCGTAGTCGAAGGAGCGCTCGGTGCTGAGCAGGTCCGGGCCGTGGGTCAGGCTGAGCATTCCGGGAATGTTCCCGGTCATCCTGTTGAGTCCTGTGATCCATGCCTGCTTGTCGGCGGGCGGGAAGTCCGGTTTGAACTTGAAGAGGACGGTGTGGCGGATCATCTCAGGCTTCTATCAGTTCGGCGGGGAGTTCGGCGGGGACCGAGGAACCGGAGACGAACTCGGGGTCCTGTCCGGCGATGGTGCGGCCGGCGAGGTAGCCCATGGTCATGATCGGGCCGAGCGTCGCGCCGGCACCCGGGTACCCTGCGGCGTAGGCGTTTTCGGTGGTGTTGCCGGCGGCATAGAGGCCCTCGATGGGGCGGTTGTCCACGTCCAGGACCCGGGCCCGGCCATCGGTGGCGACGCCGCCGTTCGTGCCGAACGCGCCGTTGACCACTTCCATGGCGTAGAACGGTCCGGTCTGCAGCGGACCGAGGGACGGGTTCGGGTAGGGGTTCTCGTCGTCGCCCCAGTATTTGTCGTACGCGCTTTCGCCCCGGCCGAAATCGGGGTCCTCGCCCTTGACGGCGAACTCGTTGAACCTGGCCATCGTGGCGGCCAGGCTTTCGGCCGGGACGCCGATTTTCGCCGCGAGCTCCTCCAGCGTCGGAGCCTCGATCAGGTAGGCGGGGGTGGGCTGGCCTGCGCGGTGTGCCAAGATGCCGTAGCGCTCCATGTAGGCGTGGTCCACGATCACATGCGCGGGGGTGTTGAGGCTCTGGTTCCTGGCGGAATCCCAGGACTGCAGGCTGCGGGCGAGGTCGTTGTAGTTTTGGGATTCGTTGGCGAAGCGACGGCCGTGGCGGTTGACCATGAGCGAGCCCGGGCCCTGGCGTTCGAAGCGGAGCAGGGTCCCGATCGGCTGCCCGTCGCGGGTGTCGCCGGTAATGGACATTGGCGCCCACCAGGCTTCACGGGTGCCGCGGGTCTGGCCGCCGATCCGCTGGGACATCCGCAGGCCGTCGCCGGTGTTCGAGGGCGGCGAGCACATTGTGTACAGCCGTGAGGCAAGCATGGAGTCGGCCAGTGCCTTGTCCCATTCGAAGCCGCCGGTGGCCAGCACCACGCCGTCGTTCGCCTGGAAGATGTCGCCGGATTCGAGTTCGACCCCGGTCACCCGGCCGCCGTCCGTGAGCAGCCGGTGGCCGCGGGCACCCGTGACGAGGGCGGCGCCGTCGCGGACCAGACTAGCCAGGAGCATGGACACGAGGGCCTGGCCCTTGGCCACGAGCCCGTCGGCCTGGCGCTGGCCGAGGTCATCCCAGGGGAACTTGGTGAACGCTCCCCAGTTTTCATATTCCTGCATCGTGAACGGGGCGCGGCCGTCGGTGCGGACATGGGAGGTGAGCGCGCCGAGGGCTTCCTTGCTGTTGAACAGTTCGGGCTCCACCGTGCGGCCACCCTCCATTGCGCCGGGCAGGTCCTGGCGGTAGTCCGGGAAGTTGTTGAGGAAAATGAAGCGGACGCCGCATTCCTCTTCGACGAAGCGGAGCATCGTGCCGCCGTAGTTCAGGGCGGCGTCCAGGAGCTCTTCCCGCCCACGGCCCCGCGCCACGGCGCGGACATACTCGGCGGCCGCTTCCTTCGAATCGGCGATCCCGGCTTCCCGGGCGTAGTGGTTGTCGGCGACCCAGAGCATGCCGCCGGAGACGGCAGAGGTGCCGCCCAGCAGGGCGCTCTTTTCCAGGACGACGACGGACTTGCCGGCACGTGCGGCGGTGGCAGCCGCGGTGAGGGCGCCGGCGCCGGAGCCGACGACGACGACGTCGTAGCGGTCCAGGTCGGTTCCATGGACGAATTTCATAGGTGATGCCTTTCAGGGAATGAAGAAGTTCCTGCGCGGCCGGTAAGCCGCTCCGGGAAACTGGGGCAAGGGCGGCAGGTCAGGGGTGGAGAGGTCAGACGGCGGTGTAGCCGCCGTCGATCACGAGTTCCGAACCCGTAGTGAAGCGGGATTCGTCCGAGGCCAGGTACAGGACGCCGTAGGCGATTTCGTCCGGTTCGCCCTGCCGGGGCAGCGGATTGGAGCCGACGAGCTGCTTGTAATACTGTTCCGCGCCGATCTCGGACTGTTCGGCGGAGCGGCGGCTCATCCGGGTGTTCATGGAACCTGGATGGATGGAGTTCACCCGGATGCCGTGGCTGCCGTAGGCTGCCGCATCGGACTTGCTCAGCAGCCGGACGGCGCCCTTCGTGGCGTGGTAGAGCGGCACGTTCCGGCCGCCCGTGATGCCATGGATGGACGAAAAGTTGATGATGCTGCCGGCGCCCTTCTCGATCATTCCCGGGACCACGTGCTTGGTCATCAGCCAGACGCCCTTGACGTTGACGTCGAAGATCGTGTCGAAGTCAGAGACGGTGGCGGTGTGGGACGCGCCGGCCGGGCCGATGATGCCGGCGGCGTTGACCAGGATGTCGGGGGCGCCGAGGTCGTCGGTGACGCGGCGGATCGTCTCGGCGACGCTGTCCTCGCTGGTGACGTCGACGTCGTACTCGCTGATGTTTTCGTGAGTGGCGCCGGCCGGGWTGCCGGCAACGTCGAGGCTGGCGACCTTCGCGCCGTGCTCGGCCAGCAGGGCGGCGGTGGCGCCGCCCAGATCTCCGCGGCCGCCGGTGACGATGGCGGTCTTTCCGGCAACGCGGCTCTGTGTGGGGTTCATGTGGTGCTCCTCGTGCTCCTGCAGCATCTTCGCTGCGACTAAGCCAGAGTGACAGTGAGTCTGTGACGGCAACCACACGATTCCCGATGAACGGAAATGGAATGCCTTAGTGGCTTTGGCGGAGGGTTCCCTTGAGTTCTCCCTGCCAGCCGAGGGCCCGCGAAATGCCCCGCGCGGCAGCCATCAGGACGGGTACGCGGGCGGCCGCGTTCTCCTCGTTGCGCGGCACCACCACGCTGAGTGCGGCGCGGATGGTGTTGTCCGGGCCGAAGACGGGGACCGCGATGCCGCTGGACTCCGGCACGATCACGCCGGGCATGGCAGCGAAGCCGCGTTGCCTGATCTCGGCCAGGTGCCGGCGCAGCAAAGCGGGATCGGTCAGGGTGGTTTCGGTGAACTTCGTCAGGGGCCGGGCAAGGATGCGGTCCTGGTAGGCGGCGGGGGAGTGGGCCAGCAGGACCAGTCCGGAGGACGTCGCATGGACGGGGAGGCGGCCGGCGATCTTGGTGATGTCCACAATGGTCTTGTCGGAGCCCAGCCGCTCGATATACAGGACCTCGTCCGAATCAAGGATGCCCAGGGTGGTGGAGTGCTGCACCACGGCCTGGACGTCCTCCATGAACGGCAAGGCGGCCTCCCGCAGCCCCAGCATCTTGGACCCTCGGGAAACGAGTTCCCACATCCGCGTTCCGATATGGATGTCACCTCCAGGTTCGCGCTCAAGAAGCCGCTCGAGGAGGAGTTCGTTAACGAGGCGGTAGGTGGTGGTCACCGGCAGTCCGGTGCGGCGACCCAGTTCGGCGACGCTCATGGAGGTGTGGCTGTCGTCGAAGGCGCTGACGATTCTGACGAACCGTCCGATGATCGACTCGCCCGATGGGGAATTCGCCACACGCCCTCCTCAGGGAACCATATTCCCGCTCAATGGTAATCCTGCTCACGGGGCTGGCCGTCACCGGCTCTACTGGGGGACTAGCATTCAACCCCGGCTGCCGCAGCGAAGCGCGCGGCCGACTGAACGGAGCAAAACCATGAGTATACCCGTCCTCTGTGATGTCCTCGTCATCGGCTCCGGTGCGGCCGGAATGGCCGCAGCGTTGAAGGCCGCCTCGCAAGGCCTGAACGTGATTGTGGCCGAGAAGGAGCAGTATWTCGGCGGCACGACGGCGATCTCCGCGGGCTGGGCGTGGGTCCCCGGCAACAAGCAGGGCGTAGAGCAGGGCGATACCCGCGAGGCAGCGGAGACCTACTTGCGAAGCCTGGCGCCGGAGACGTTCAACCAGACCGGCGTCCGTGACTTCCTGGATACCGTGCCGGAGGCCATCGCCTTCTTCGAGAACGAGACCGACGTGAAGTTCACCTACCCGGAGAAGTCGCCGGACTACAAGATGGACCTGCCCGGCGCGAAACTCTCAGGGCGGGCAATACTGCCGCAGGATGTCGACGCACGCGTGCTGGGGGACAAGCGGCTCCTGATGCAGCCCTACATGAGTTCCTACACCGTCTTTGGCTACATGCCGCAGGTGGGTCCGGACATCAACGAGTTCTTCCACGTCAACCAGTCGGTCAAGTCGTTCGTCTACGTGGCGAAGAAGTTGTTGCGCACTTGGGCCGATGCCGCCCGCTATAAGCGGCCGGTCCTGCGTTCCAACGGCAACGCGCTGATGACCCGCATGGTCAAGAGCGCCGATGACTTGGGTGTGCGACTCTGGAATTCATCTCCTGTCCTCTCCCTGACCAGGGACGACGCCGGCACTATCACCGGAGCGGTCATTGGGGGAGACCACGCCGCGACTGTGGCCGCACGGCTCGGCGTTATCCTCGCTGCCGGTGGTTTCTCCGGCAACAAGGAACTGCGGAAGCGGTACTTCCCGCACGACGCCGACGGTGACGACCACTTCACCCCGACCGTGGGCCACGGCGGTGACGCTGCCACCCTGGCAATCAGCGTGGGCGGGCACATCGACAACTCGGTGTTCAGTGTGGGGTCCTGGGCGCCGGTAACTGTCTTCAAGTACCTCAGCGGTAAAGAGCGCCTCTTCCCGCACCTGCGGGCCATCGGGCTGCCGGGACTGATCGCCGTCGACCGTCACGGCAAGCGCTTCGGGAACGAAGCCCTGAGCTATCACGACTTCGGCGGGGCCATGATCGAGCACCACAAGGACGAGGACAAGACGTTCGGGTATGTGATTGGTGACGCCAGGACGATGCACAAGTACGGCATCGGCTATGCCAAGCCCTGGCCGATGCCGCGCGGCTACTTCTACAAAACGGCCTACCTGGTCAAGGGGGACACCCTGGCGGAGCTGGCAGGCAAGCTCGGCATCGACGCCGCGGGTTTGAAGGAGACTGTGGCCGGGTTCAATCCGGCAGCGGAACGCGGCGAGGACCCGGCGTTCGGCCGTGGCTCCACCCTGTACAACCACTTCCGCGGCGATATGGAACACAAGCCGAACCCCAATCTGGCCCCTGTCGGCAAGGGCCCGTACTATGCGGCCAAGATCCAGATGGGCGACCTTGGCACGTTCGCCGGCATCGGCGTCAACGAACGCTCCGAGGTAGTTACCGAGGAGGCAACCGCCGTTCCCGGCCTGATCGCCGTCGGTGCGGCAGCGGTCAGCGTCTTCGGCGGCGGCTACCCTGGCTACGGCTCCCACATCGGCCCGGCCCTGGTGTTCGGCTACCGGGCGGGACGCGACGTCGCCAAACTCGCCGCCGATCGCGGTGTAACCCGCGCGGCCGGCGTCTGACGCCGTAGGCCGGGGGAGTCCATCATGGCGAATTCGCCCTCGACGGCGTCACCGTCACTCTGGCGCCGGAAGAGTAGCCGCGGGGTCCGGTAGCCGGATAGCGAAGAGGCCGTCATTCCATCTGCATACATTGGGGGATGGAACGGCGGATTATCCTACGCCTGCGGATCCGTCACCAGGATCCGCACCGCGCACAGGTCCGCGGCGRCCTTCTTCAGCACTGCGGCGCGCGGATCCGGGACGTCGAGGAACGCCAGCCTCGGCCGTGCCGCGTACTGCTTCAGAACCGGTTCGGCGAGGACCTGCTCGGCAAGGGTCCGGTCGCCGCCGGGAGCCAGATACTCGATCGGGTGCTCCGCGAAAATCCGCCCGGCGTGCTCGGCGACGGCCTCCACCAGGGCATCGGCCTGGTTGGCGCGCCGCCGGGCAAARCGYTGYTGGGACCAGCCGCCGGCMGCCGTCCGSGACTGRACGTGGCGCGTGCCGGTCTTGGACGCCAGCACGGTGCCGGCGCTGACCACAGCCACCGAATATCCGCCGCGGCGGACCAGCACGGTGCCGATGCTCCGCGACTGKGACGCCAGGGAAGCGAGGCGGGCGACGGCGTCGCCGCCGCGCCCAGGACGGCCGTCCGC
>NZ_JBFTZL010000021.1:0-30729 GCF_056406825.1 Arthrobacter sp. P1_A5
CTGCGCGCTGGCCCGGTTGAAGGCGTTGCAGTCCGCGTCCCGCTCCGGGGACTCCCCGCCGAAGCGGCAGTTGCCCTTCAGGAGCGTGACAACTTCCCAGCCGTGGCTTTTCGCGATGGGGCCCAGCGCCGCCATGTACTGCTGGGCATGGGAGTCACCGAGCACCACGATCCGTTTGGTGACCTTGTCCGGCTTGTTGTTCTGCAGGCACCCCTGAAGCAGGGGGTCGCTGGGGACGTTGGCGTCCGTGCACAGCCCGTCGATGTCCGCCCACTCGTTCTTCATCGCCGCCGGCGCGGGGATGATCTTGGCTTCCGGCGTGGGCTTGCCGGCGTTTTCCGGTGCCAGGGCGGCCGCGCCGGGGGTCAGTTCCTTGGGCTGGGACGCCGCCTCGGCTTCGTCGGCCAGGAGCTGGCTCTGCCACACGGCGACGGGACCCGCCAGCAGGGCACCACAGGCGGCGATCACGACGGCGGTCCGCCAGGCGCGGCGCTTGGGCCAGTGCCATTCGCGCAGCGGCTTCTCGACGAAGCGGGTGGTGAGCACGGCCAGGACGAGGGACGCGGCAACGATGCACAGCCCCTGGAACAGGTTGGGCGCCGTGATGCCCGCCCCGGCGAGGGCCAGGACCAGCAGCGGCCAGTGCCAGAGGTAGAGCGCGTAGGAGTTATCCCCCAGCGCCACCAGGGGTTTCCAGGTCAGGAAGCGGTCAACCCCGAAGCGGCTGCCGCTTTGACCGGCGGTGATGATCGCGGCGGCGGCCAGCGTGGGCCACAGCGCGATGAATCCGGGGAACGAACGGTCCACGGTCAGCAGGAGCCCGCAGGAGAGCATGGCCACGAGGCCGGCCCAGCCGAGYACGACGCGCAGGACCGTGCCCGGTTTCAGGTACGGCAGGGCGAGGGCAAGGAGCGAGCCGAGCGCGAACTCCCAGAGCCGAGCGCCGGTATCGAAGTAGGCGTGGGCCTGGTTCGTTGCGGTCTGCTGGATCGAGTAGGCCAGGGACACGGCGAAGATGGCGCCGAAGGCCGCGGCCAGCAGGGAGCGGTAACGCAGCAGGACGTGGTCCTGGCCGGTCCGGCGGCGGAGCAGGCGGGAAAGAAGTGCGGTGCCGGCAAAAACGAGCGGCCAGAGCACGAACACCTGGCCCTGGATCGAGAGTGACCAGAAGTGCTGGAGCGGGCTCGCGCCCGAATGGTCCTGGGCGTAGTAGTCCACGGCGCTGTCCGCCAGGAGCCAGTTCTGCCGGTACAGCAGGGAGGCCCAGGCCTGTTCAAGGACGTCGGGCCAGCGGCTTTGCGGCAGGACGGCCCAGGTTCCGGCGAGGACGCCGAGAACCACCACGACGACGGCGGGCAGCAGGCGCTTGAGCAGATGCAGCCAGTGGCTGAGCAGCCGCAGCGGCGCGCCGCTTTCGACTTTCCGCGTGAAGCTAAGTGTCATCAGGAAGGCTGAAATGAGGAGGAAGATGTCCACGCCGCCGGAGACCCGGCCCAGCCACACGTGGTACGTGACCACCATGAGGACCGCGAGGGCGCGAAGGCCCTGGACTTCGGGGCGGTAGCTTGTTTTTCGGGTCGCCGGAGAACCTGCATCCGCCCGTGGCGGGGTAACGGTGGTTCGCTCGTTCGACACAAAGATCCCTTCAGGCCGGTTTCCAAAACATCAATGTTACCGAAACGTAATTTTCTTGGCCAATCACACGGGCCCGGCGGTGTCCTTCACCCGCCTGGCCGGCGGCGCCCCCAGGAGGCCGGCGGCGCCGTCGGCCGCGGGGCGGAAGCTAGGCTGGTAGGAGTCTGAGGAGGCCGCCAAGTGATCGTGCAGGTGCGCATTTGTGTTCCGGGTGAATTGTCCGGAGTTGTTCTCGAAAGTTGTACAAACCACGTCGGAGTCTCGGAAGTGGCGCTCGCGAAGGCCTCTTCCGTCACGCCGCCCGGGGACGTCATCGAGGTCTTGCTGGCCCGGGAATCCGTGGAGGGGCTCGTGGAGAAGCTGCACGCCCTCGATGTCCAGCAGCGGGGATCGATTACGGTCATCGCACCGGACCTTGTGCTCTCGGACCGCGCCGACAAGGCGGAGGCCGAGGCTCCAGGTGAGGGCGCGGACGCCGTGATCTGGGACGAGGTCTCGCGGCAGACCGGCGAGGATTCGCGCCTGACGTGGAGTTTCCTGGCGTTCCTGGTCCTGGCGACCCAGCTGGCGGCCATCGGCATCGTGACGGACTCCACCATTGCGATTGTTGGTGCCATGGCCGTGGGCCCGGAGTTCGGCCCGCTGGCTGCCCTGGCCGTGGCCCTGGTCCGGCGCCAGCGGCGGCTTGGCCGTGACGCGGCTCTGGCCCTCGGCGTTGGTTTTCCCGTCGCGATGCTGGCCGCCGCGCTGACCGCGTGGCTCTCCGTGCCACTCGGGCTGTTCCCCGCGGACGCGCTGGACCACGGTTCAGCAGTTGAATTCATCTACCACCCCGGCCCCTATTCCCTGATCGTCGCCGTCCTCGCCGGGACAGCCGGGATGCTGTCGGTCATCAGCCGGCGCTCGGCGGCGCTGATCGGGGTGTTCATCTCCGTCACCACGGTGCCGGCAGCCGGGTTCGTGGCCGTGGCACTGGTCCTGGGCGAGTACCAGAAGGCAGCCGGCTCCGCCCTGCAGCTTTTCCTGAACCTGGTCGGAATCGTCGTGGCCGCCGTCGGCGTCCTGCTGTTCTACCGGCTGGTGACCAGGCGGCTGGCACCGGACACCGCCCGCCAGCTGCGGCGCAGGGCGGACCGCTCCCAGCACTGACCCACGGGCGCCGCAGGTGCCCGCGACGGCCGGCAGTTCCGGGGCCGTCGGGCTTAGGGGCCCCGGGCCGTGGGGCCTAGGGGCCGGGGACCGTCGGGCCTAGGGGCCCCGGGACAGTCAGGCTTAGGGGCCCCATCCGGTCGCGGCGAGGAGCCTCTCGCTGAACATGGGGGCCATGCTGGCCGCATAGCTCCGGCTGAGGTGGTTGTTGTCCAGGTAGACGTAGGTGTTGCCGACCGCGCCCGGGCATTCCGTGCCGGTGCAGATCAGGTCAGTCATGTCAACGAACGCGACGCCCGGCAGCTTGGCCTCCAGCGCGGCCAAGGGATTCGTTGCCGCAAGGAGGCCCTGCTCGCGCGGCCTGCAGTCCGGCGCGTCGGCACCCTTGGTCGCTACGCACTCTGCCATGTTGAAGGTAAAGCGTGGATTGTCCCGGAGGGCCACGACCTTGATGCCCTCGTCCGTCCAAGCCTTCGCAGTGGCTTCGAAGCCCGGGATCACGGTCTCCTGTGGCGACGACGGCGCCGCCTCAGTGCCCACGATGATGATGGCGTCCGGCGGGTTGTTCTTCACTTCCGACGCGACGGCCGCATTGAAATTGTCGCAATCCGCCGAGACGTGCTGCGGCGTTATGTTGGGTTTGCAGGCACCCTTGAGCATGGCGTAGAGCCGCCAGCCCTTCTCATCGCTGAGGGGAGCAATCGAGCCCAGCCATTGCTGTGCGTGGGAATCCCCGATCACGAGGACCTTTTTCGCTCCGGTGTCGGATTGGTTGTTCTGGAAACAGTCCTTCTGAAGGACCGGGTCCTGCGGCTGCAGGTCACCGGAGCAAGAATTCGGGAGGCTGGCCCAGTCCTGCGGCAGCGTCTGCGGGGTGGGGAGCAGGACGGCGTTCGCGTCGGCCTGGTCCACAAAGCCCGGCGTCAGCGCCAAGGCGCCCGGGTTGTTCTTCGGGGCTTGGGCCAGGACTGCTTCGCTTTCAAGGTGCTGCTGGATCTGAATCCCGGTCAGCGGCACGGCGGCGGTGACCACGGCCACGCCGATGGCCACGAGGGCGCGGCGCCGCCGCAGCTCCGGCCACTGCCACTCACGCCAGGGCTTCTCAATGAAGCGGGTGGTGAGGTAGGCGAGCACCAGTGAAACAGTGACGATGACGGCGCCTGTGATCAGACCAGCCTTTTCCCTGTGCATCACGGCAAGGGCGATGACCAGAACCGGCCAGTGCCACAGGTACAGGGCATACGAAATGTCGCCCAGCCGGACCAGGGGCTTGGAACTCAGGATGCGGTCGACGCCCAGCTTGCTGCCTGACTGCCCGGCTGCGATGACACAGGCGGCCGCCAGGGTGGGCCAGAGCGCCACGAACCCGGGGAAGGAAGCCTGGACGTTGAGCAGGAGGCCACAACTGAGCATGGCGACAATGCCCAGCCAGCCAAGCCCGACCCGCCAGGCCCGCGGAAGCCGCAGGGCAGGAAGGGCCAAAGCCACGAGCGTGCCCAGGGCAAACTCCCACAGCCGGGCCCAGGTGTCGAAGTACGCCTCCGTTTGGCTCGCCTGCGTGAAGACGATCGAGTAGAGCAGCGAAACAACGAAGATCACGGCGAAGATGTAGCACAGCAGCACGCGGTAGCGGAGCCTGAAGCGCTTGGCGGCGACCGCGGCCCCCACAAAAATGAGCGGCCACAGGATAAAGACCTGGCCCTGGATCGAAAGGGACCAGAAATGCTGGAAGGGGCTGGCCTGGCTGTGGTCCGCGGCGTAGTAGTTCGTCGCCTGGGTCTGCAGGAGCCAGTTCTCGGCATAGCCCAGCGAGGCCCAGCCCTGGTTGATGATTTCCATCCACCGGGTCCGGGGCAGGAAGAGGACCGTTGCGGCAAGGATGGCCACCAGGACGGTGACGGCGGCCGGGACGAGGCGCCGGAACAGGTGCAGCCAGTGTTTGATGAGGGCCATGGACCGGCCCTGCTCGTAGCGGCCCACGAACTGCAGCGTCATGAGGAAGGCCGAGATCAGCAGGAAAACGTCCACGCCGCCGGACACCCGGCCCAGCCAGATGTGATAGGTCATGACCATCAGCACAGCGAGGGACCGGAGTCCCTGGATTTCGGGCCTGAAGGTGGATTTTCGGCCGGACTTGGCTGCGGGATCGTGCCCCGCCGCGGCATTCTGCCGGGCAGGCCGGGGCAAGGTTCCTTGCTGTGTCATAGAACTACCCCTCAACCAGATAACCAAAGCCTCCATGTTACCAAAACGTAATTTTGATGGCCAATCGCCACGGCGGCCACTGATCCCCATTGAGGCATGCCAACGTGGGAGTTTCCAGTGAACCCGCGACGCTAGAGCGGCACCTGACGGGTTAACTCTGCCAGAATCACGGCAACTTGCGGCCACGAACACGGCAGAACGGCAGCAGCGACTCGACAGAAAAAGGGACGGCCCGGCAGATGCCGGACCGTCCCCCTGCGGGCAGAGCCTAGTGCTTGTGCCCTGCGTGCTCGTCTTCGTCAGCCGGCTTCTCCACCACGAGGGTTTCTGTGGTGAGGACCAGCGCCGCGATGGAGGCCGCGTTGCGCAGAGCCGCACGCGTCACCTTCACGGGGTCGATCACGCCGGCGGCGATCAGGTCTTCGTATTCGCCGGACTTGGCGTTGAAGCCCTGGTTCACGGCGGATTCGGCGACCTTGGCAACGACGACATAGCCGTCGAAGCCGGCGTTCTGGGCGATCCAGCGCAGCGGCTGGGTCAGGGCGCGGCGGACAATGCCGACGGCGGCAGCCGCGTCACCTTCGAGGGCCTGAACGGCGGGGTCCTCGTCGAGCGCCTTCAGCGCGTGGATGAGGGCGGAGCCGCCGCCGGCCACAATGCCCTCTTCGAGGGCAGCGCGGGTGGAGGACACGGCGTCCTCGATGCGGTGCTTCTTTTCCTTCAGCTCAACCTCGGTGGCAGCGCCGACCTTGATCACGCCGATGCCGCCGGCCAGCTTGGCCAGGCGTTCCTGCAGCTTTTCCTTGTCCCAGTCCGAATCGGTGCGGGTCAGCTCGGCGCGCAGCTGGGCAACACGGGCGGCGACGTCCTCGGCCGAACCGGCGCCGTCGACGATCGTGGTGTTGTCCTTGGTGACCGTGATGCGGCGTGCGGTGCCGAGCACCTCAAGGCCAACGGTGTCCAGGCTCAGGCCCAGCTCCGCGGAGACAACCTGCGCACCGGTGAGGGTCGCGATGTCCTGCAGCATGGCCTTGCGGCGGTCACCGAAGCCCGGCGCCTTGACGGCGACGACGTTCAGCGTGCCGCGGATGCGGTTGACGATCAGCGTGGACAGGGCCTCGCCCTCGACGTCTTCGGCGATGATGAAGAGCGGCTTGGAGCTCTGCAGCGCCTTTTCCAGCAGCGGCAGGAAGTCCTGCACCGAGGAGATCTTGCCCTGGTTGATCAGGATCAGGGCGTCCTCGAGGACGGCCTCCTGGCGTTCCGCGTCAGTGACGAAGTACGGGGACAGGTAGCCCTTGTCGAACTGCATGCCCTCGGTCAGGACCAGCTCGGTCTGCGTGGTGGAGGACTCCTCGATGGTGATCACACCATCCTTGCCGACCTTGCCGAACGCCTCGGCCAGGAGCTCGCCGACCTCGTCGCTCTGGGCGGAGATTGCGGCCACGTTGGCAACCTGCGTGCCTTCAACCGGGCGCGCGTTCTCCAGCAGGCGGGCGGCAACGGCCTCGACCGAAACCTCGATGCCGCGCTTGATTTCGCCCGGTGCGGCGCCTGCCGCTACGTTGCGCAGGCCTTCCTTGACCAGGGCCTGGGCCAGAACGGTGGCGGTGGTGGTGCCGTCGCCGGCAACATCGTTGGTCTTGGTGGCGACCTCCTTGGCAAGCTGCGCGCCAAGGTTCTCGTAGGGGTCGTCCAGCTCGACTTCACGGGCGATGGTCACACCATCGTTGGTGATCGTGGGGGCGCCCCACTTCTTGTCCAGTACGACGTTGCGGCCGCGCGGGCCCAGCGTGACCTTGACGGTGTTGGCGAGCTTATCGATGCCGGCTTCAAGCGACCGGCGGGCAGCGTCGTTAAACGCAAGCTGCTTTGCCATGGTTTTGTCCTTTCAAGACAGAACCCCGCGCAACTGATCCGTTCATTGCGAAGGATCGGCTGCGCGGGGGTCCAAGAGAGTTACTTTACGACGATCGCCAGAACGTCGCGGGCGGAGAGTACGAGGTACTCGGTGCCGCCGGTCTTGACTTCGGTTCCGCCGTACTTGGAGTAGATGACGACGTCGCCGACGGCAACGTCAACGGGAACGCGGTTGCCGTTGTCATCGAAGCGGCCGGGGCCTACTGCAACAACTTCGCCTTCCTGCGGCTTCTCCTGCGCGGAGTCCGGGATAACCAGGCCGGAAGCCGTGGTCTGCTCGGCTTCGAGCGGGCGGACAACAATACGATCCTCAAGAGGCTTAATAGAGACCGACACTCGGACCTCTCCTTTTCGTCAGCAAATTCGTGGACTATGAAGCGGTGATGCCAAGGCGCACAGACCGTCGTCGCGGTGCCGGCAGCGTGCCTGGCGGATCGCGCTTCATGTGTTAGCACCCTCCTAGGGAGAGTGCTAATGACGACTCTATGTAAATGGTTAGCACTCGGTCAAGGCGAGTGCCAGAAATTCGTTCCGGGTGAACATTTCCCCCCGTGGGACATGCCCATTTTTTGCTGCGGCCAGAGGACACTTGGGCCTCATGCTCACTGCCCGCGCTGAGCGATGGACATGCCCAACGGATACGGGCCGCCGGAGCGGAAATATCCAACGTGCGTGGGCTGCCCGGGAGGACATGCCCATTCTTCGTTGCGGCCAGAGGACACTTGGGCATCATGCTCTGTGCCCCTGCTGAGCGATGGACATGCCCAACGACGGCGGGCGGGCCAGAGGGCCATGCCCATTCTTCGTTGCGGCCATAGGACACTTGGGCCTCATGCTCTGTGCCCCTGCTGAGCGATGGACATGCCCAACGAGCGTCGGCTACCCGGGAGGAAATGCCCACTCTTGAAGCTCAGCGGTGGACATACCCAACGGGTGCGGGCTACCGGGGAGGACATGTCCATTCGCGGCGCAGGAGGCTGGGCATGTCCCGTGGCCCGTGGCCGTTGGCACTGCCTGGCGGTGCGGGCGCCTGCCCATTAGCCCGCCCATTCGCGCGCCTACTGGCTGGCTACTGGTCTGCGAGGTCGTCGAAGTCCACGTCCTCGCCGTCGTCTTCGTCCGTGTTCTGGCCCTCGTCATTCCGGTGCCGGAACATCAGCACGGCGCCGGCGGCGGCCAGCAGAATGCCGGCGATGAGGAAGATGATGCCGCCGAGCCGGGCCGCGGCATAGGTCTCGCGGATGGCCCTGGCCTCGTCCGTGGCGTCCTGGACGTTCTTGCCGCCGACGGAATACACGGTGGCGTTGAAGGAATCGAGGAAGAAGATAATCACCAAAAGTGCGACGGACACGACTGCGATCACCGCTCCGGCGATCAGCGCCGGTTTTGCGTAGCGGGCCAGTCCCTGCGGGCGCCGGCGCTCCTGCCCGGCGTCGTCGTTGCCGACCGTGTCCTGCCCGGCCGTGTCCGCTGAGATGCTGTCGCCTGTGCCGCTGTCTTCCATGCCATCAAGCCTAGCCCCCGCCGTCCGGTCACAGCGCGCCCGCGGACCTCAACTACGCTGGATGGCATGACTGACGCACCGCAGGAACATATTGCCCCGATCCTCACCCCCGAGGGCTGGGAGCTGCTGGCGTCGTTGGGCCCGTACCGCGAGGACGAGGCCTTCCGCCTCACGGCGTCGCTGCGCAAGGCCGGCCACTCCCCCGAGCTGGTCTCGGCCRTGCTCACCCAGTCCCGGCTGCGGACCAAGGCCGAGGCCAAATTCGGCGAATTCGCCCGGCAGATGATTTTCACCAAGGCCGGCCTGGAACAGGCCACCCGGCTCACGGTGGCGGCACGGCACGCGCAGCGGTTCGCGGAGGCCGGGATCGGCCACGTCGCGGATCTCGGCTGCGGGCTCGGGGCGGACTCCATGGCCCTGGCATCCCTGGACCTGGTGGTCACCGCCGTGGAAATGGACGAGGCCACAGCCGCCTGCGCCACGATGAACCTGATCCCGTTCCGCAATGCCACGGTGGTCCATTCCGATGCCACGTCGGTGTCGCTCGAGGGGGTCGACGGCGTCTGGCTCGACCCGGCCCGGCGCACGACGTCCACCTCGGGTACCAAACGGATCTGGGATCCGGAGGATTTCTCCCCGCCGCTGTCCTTCGTGGAGTCACTCGCCGGCTCCGGCCGCGCCGTCGGCGTGAAGATGGGACCGGGCATGCCGCACGATTCCGTGCCGGCCGGCTGCGAGGCGCAGTGGGTCTCCGTGGGCGGGGACGTGACCGAGGTGGCCCTGTGGTTCAACGCGGTGCGGCGTCCCGGGGTGCGGCGCGCGGCCCTCGTGCTCGGGCCCCTTGGTTCCGCTGAACTCACCAGCGGCGAGGACTTCGGTGCCGGCCCGGTGGCGCCCGTGGGACCCGTGGAGGGGTACCTGTACGAGCCCGACGGCGCGGTGATCCGCGCCGGCCTGGTGGCCGACGTCGCCCTCCAGCTGGGCGGGCACCTCGTGGACGAGCACATCGCCTACATCTGCGCCCCGGGGCTGCATGACACCCCGTTCGCCAAGGCCTACAGGGTCCTGGAGGTGATGCCGTTCAACGTCAAGGCACTCAAGGCCTGGGTCAAGGATCAAGGCATCGGAGTCCTGGACATCAAGAAGCGCGGTATGGCTGTCACGCCCGAAGAACTGCGCAAGCAACTCCTGCCCGGCGGCAGCGCAAAGCACAAGGACAAGAAAGCAGCCACCCTGGTCCTCACCAGGATCGGCGAGGACCGGGTGGCCGTCTCGGTGGAGCCCGTCTAGCCCGCCAGCGGGACCCCGCCAGCGGGATCCCACCGGCGCAGTGCCCCGCCGCCGGATCTCAGCGAAGCGGCCGGGCAACTGGGCTACAGGGCTAGTGGGCCAGATGGCTACTGGGCCCGCGTGAAGTCCTCGGCTGCCCGGATTTGCTCGTCGGTCGGCCGGACGCCGGTGTACAGCACGAACTGCTCGAGCGCCTGGATCGTGGCGACCTCGGCTCCGGTGATCACGGTCTTGCCGACCGCGCGGCCAGCCTTGATCAGCGGTGTCTCGGCCGGGAGCGCGACGACGTCGAAGACTACCTTGGCGGCGTCGATGGCCTCCTGCGGGAACGGCAGCGCGGCGGCGTCCGGGCCTCCGGCCATCCCGATGGGGGTGACGTTGATGAGCATGTCCGCCGTGCCGGTACCGGACGCCGCAGAACCAAGGTCCGGGCGCCAGGCGAAGCCGTACTGTTCGGCCAGGGCGCGGCCGGGGCCCTCGTTGCGGGCCACGACGGTCACGTCCTTGAACCCGGCATCCCGCAGCGCGGCCACGGTGGCCTTAGCCATGCCGCCGGCGCCCAGGACCAGCACCGAGTAGTCCGTGGGGACTGCATTGCTCTGCAGGAGCTGCTCAATTGCGGTGTAGTCGGTGTTGTACGCCGTGAGCCGGCCTCCGTCGTTGACGATGGTGTTGACCGAGTCGATGGCCTTCGCCGACGGGTCCATGACGTCAACGAGGGCGATCACGTCCTCCTTGTAAGGCATGGACACGGCGCAGCCGCGGATGCCGAGGCCGCGCACCCCGGCGATCGCCTGGGCGAGGTCGGTGGGGGCAAAGGCCTTGTAGATCCAGTTCAGGCCCAGCTGTTCGTACAGGTGGTTGTGGAAGCGCGTCCCGTTGTTGCTGGGCCGGGCCGAGAGCGAGATACACAGGGTCATGTCTTTGTTCAGAATGGGCACAGCTCCATTAAACGCCAGGATCGCTCCGGCTACCCGCAGCCCAACGCGCAACCGCGCGCGCCGTCGCTGACCAGCGATGTTGTGAATACACTCACGCACCAGCGGCAACTTTGACACCGTCCCGGGGCCGCCCCTGCACTAGACTTGGACCACCCGTAGCCCTGCCGGCCGCCCGGCCGGCGCACTGGTGTGTGGGAAATTGCACGTGACACCGCCGGTGCCATGTCCAGAGGCATGTCCGAGGATGTTTGCCAGCGCATTTCCCCGCCAGGACCACGGCCAGCGACAGCAGAACAGTGAAGGGACCACATGAAGATCGAGTTCGCTTCATCAAGGCAGTCGACTCTTGGCGTGGAATGGGAGCTGGCGCTCGTCGACGCCGAGACCGGTGAGCTGGCCTCCGTGGCGAACCAGGTGCTGCGCGGCGTCGCGGCCCGGCATCCCGAACTCAATGAGGACGACGAGCACCCGCACATCAAGCAGGAGCTGCTGCTGAACACCGTGGAGCTCGTCACCGGCATCTGCACCACCGTCGCGGAGGCCAAGGCGGACCTGAGCAGCTCGCTCGCGGCTGTCCGGGACGTGACCGATCCGATGGGCGTGGAGATCTTTTGCGCCGGGAGTCACCCCTTCAGCCCGCCCCAGCTGCAGCCCGTCACGGACAAGGCACGCTACGCCAAGCTCATTGACCGGACCCAGTGGTGGGGCCGGCAGATGGTCATTTACGGCGTCCATGTGCACGTCGGACTGGACAGCCGGGACAAGGTCCTTCCGGTGCTGGACGGCCTGGTCAATTACTTCCCGCATTTCCAGGCGCTCTCCGCGTCCAGCCCGTTTTGGGGCGGCGAGGACACCGGATACGCCTCGCACCGCGCCCTCATGTTCCAGCAGCTGCCCACCGCCGGGCTGCCGTTCCAGTTCGCCAGCTGGGAGGACTACGAGTCCTACGTCCAGGACATGTTCACCACCGGCGTGATTGACACGCTCTCCGAGATCCGGTGGGACATCCGCCCCGTTCCGGCGCTTGGCACCATCGAGATGCGCATTTGCGACGGCCTGGCGACCCTCGAGGACGTCGGGGCGATCGCGGCACTAACGCAGTGCCTCGTCGACGAATTTTCCACCACGCTGGAAAACGGCGGCACCATTCCCACGATGCCCCCGTGGCACGTGCAGGAAAACAAGTGGCGCGCGGCCCGGTATGGCCTGGACGCGATCATCATCCTCGACGCCGACGGCAACGAGCAGCTCGTAACGGAGCACCTGCGCGAGACGCTCAAGCGGCTTGAGCCGGTGGCGGCGAAGCTGGGCTGCAGCGCCGAACTGGCCGACGTCGAGAAGATCATCGAGCGCGGCGCCGGCTACCAGCGGCAGCGCCGGGTCGCCGCCGAGCACGGCGGGGACCTGCGCGCCGTCGTCCTGGACCTGGTCAAGCAGATGCGCCAGGGCCCGGACGCCTAGCTCCGGCGCCCAACAGCCACCACGCAGGCGGCCGGAGCCCCAGGCCGTCCTAGCTTCACGCGGACGAAGCCTCAGGCTGTGGCCTCAGGCGGAGACGGTCGTGACCGGCATTGAGGAATCCGGGGCAAAGCCGATCCCGCTCGGTTGCACGCCGGCCATCACCAGTTGCGCCCCGAGCGCGGCCACCATGGCGCCGTTGTCCGTGCACAGCGGCAACGGCGGCACCGTCAGCCGGATGCCGGCCGCACTGCAGCGTTGTTCGGTGAGCTGGCGCAGCCGCGAGTTGGCGGCGACCCCGCCACCCAGGAGGACCTCCGTGATGCCGTTTTCGCGGCAGGCGAGCACCGCCTTGGCGGTGATGACATCCACCACGGCTTCCTGGAAGGCCGCGGCGATGTCTGCCACGGGCACGTCCTCGCCACGGGCCTCGAACTGCTCCACGCAGCGGGCGACGGCGGTCTTGAGCCCGCTGAAGGACCAGTCGTAGCGGTGCGGTCCGGGTTCCTCGGCGGTCCCCATGTACTTGGGCTGTGTGAGCCCGCGCGGGAACCGGATGGCTTTGGCGTTGCCCGTGCGCGCGAGCTTGTCGATGGCCGGGCCGCCCGGGTAGCCCAGGCCCAGGAGCCGTGCCACCTTGTCATACGCTTCGCCGGCGGCGTCATCGATCGTGGAGCCCAGCAGCTCGACGTCGTCCGTGATGCTCCGGATCCGCAGGATCTCGGTGTGGCCGCCGGAGACCAGGAGCGCGCCCATATTCTCCGGCAGGGCGTGCGGCGTTGTTTGCGGCGACGGCGCGCCGGCGCCCTGCTGCAGGAGCCCGACGCCGACATGCGCCACCAGGTGGTTGATGGCGTAGAGCGGTTTGCCGGTGGCGACGGCGAGCGCCTTGGCCGCGCATACCCCCACCATGAGGGCACCTGCCAGGCCCGGCCCTGAGGTGACGGCGATCGCGTCGATGTCCGCGAGCGTCACTCCCGCCTCCGCGAGGGCCTCCTCGAGGGTGGGGACGAACGCGTCGAGGTGGGCGCGGGAGGCGATCTCGGGGATCACGCCGCCGAAGCGGACGTGTTCGTCCATGGAGGACGAGACGGTGTTCGTCAGCAGGGTGGTCCCCCGGACGATGCCGACACCGGTTTCGTCGCACGAGGACTCAATGCCGAGCACGAGCGGCTGGGTGCGGTTCATGGTCGGCCTGCTTCCGTTGGCTGGGGGCTGAGCGGTTCACGGGGCAGCTGGAGCCGCATGATCAGGGCGTCGACGCCGTCGCGGTAGTAGCGGGGCCGGACGTGGATCTGTTCGAAGCCGAAGCGCAGGTAGAGCTGCTGGGCCCGGGGGTTGTCCGCCCTGACCTCGAGCAGCACGTCCTGGGCGTGCCGGCGCCGGCTTTCCGCGATCAGCTCGGTGAGCAGGGCAGAGCCGATGCCCTTGCCTTCCTGCTCCGGCACCACGGCGATGGTCTGGACGTCCGAGATCGGTTCGATGCACATGAGCCCGGCATAGCCCACGATCCCGCCGTGGACTTCCGCCACGAGGTAGCGGCGGGTATCCACCTGCGCCAGCTCGTCGTGGAACATCTGCAGCGGCCAGGCATCCACGGGAAAGAGCCGGAGTTCCAGGGCGTGGATGGCGGGGACGTCCGCGGCGTCCATGTCCCGCAGGGTGACCCCGCCGGGCAGCCGGACGGCTCGCTCCGCGCTCACAGGGCACGCTTCCGGGGTCCGGGCACCTGGGCGTCGGATTCGCGCAGGTACAGGGGGGTGGAGTCCAGGAGCTGTTCCCCCGCGGAGAGCCGGGCGAGTGCGAACTGGCCGAGCGAGAGGGCCTCCGGCTGGCGGGTGCTGAATTCCGCGACCGCCTTGACGGCGTCGGAGTAGATTCCTGCCCCGGCACCGTAGACGGGCAGATCCGGCAGGTCCGCGGCGAATCCCACGTGCGGGCCGTCCTCCAGATGCGGCAGCTGGGCATCGGAGAGGGTGTACCGGGCCCAGTACACTTCCTTGCGGCGCGCATCGGTGGCGACAATGAACTCCGCTGCCGAGTCGGTGGATTCGGCTACTTCCAGGGCGATCGCGTCCAGGCTCATGACGCCGTACAGCGGCTTGCCCCAGACAAAAGCGAGGGTGCGGGCCGTGACGATCCCGGAGCGCAGCCCCGTGAACGGGCCGGGGCCGACGCCGGTGACGATAGCGTCGACGTCGTGCCCGCTGACTCCGGCCTCAGCCAGGAGCCCGTCGATCCCCGGGGCCAGGACCTCCGCGTGGGTGCGCGTGTCCTCGGTGGCGAAGCTGGCGAGCACGGATTCCGGCGCATCATCGGAGACCAGGGCGGCGCTGGCGACAGCTGAGGTGTCGATGGCGAGGATCAGCATCAGGGATTCCGTTCCGGGGTCTGGGGCGTGGTCCCGGGCAGCGTCGGCGCTTCGGCCCAGCGCGGGCCGAAGCCGCGGATCACGACGGTCCGCGGTTCGTCGTCGTCGTCCGTGTCGAAATCCAGAACGGGACTGGCGCCGGTTTCGGCTGGGGTTTCGGGGGTTTCGGCGGAAGCGGCGGCGCCTCCGAGGGTGCGGTGGAGTTCGACCTCCAGCCGGCTGTCGCTGAGGTGCTCAACCCGGCCGCGGCCCCACTCGACCACCGTCACGGCGCTGTCCATGGTGTTTTCAAGATCGATGTCGTCGATTTCAGCGGCCGACTCCAGCCGGTAGGCGTCCACATGCACCAGGTCCGGTCCGCCCGGCCGGGGTCCTCCGGGCAGGTTGGGGTGGATGCGCACCAGGACAAAGGTCGGCGAGATGATGCCGGCCCGCACTCCCAGGCCCTCCCCCAGCCCCTGCGTGAACGTGGTCTTGCCGGCACCCAGTTCGCCGGTCAGGACCAGCAGATCGCCGGTTTCCAGCACGGCGCCGAGGGCCGCGGCGAGCGCATGCGTCTGCGCCGCCGTGTGGACCTCAAGGCTCCGTTCCCACGCGGGCGCGCTCACGGCCGCTCTTCGCCGGTGGAGGGCTCTTCGTTCAGGTAGCGGCGCGGCACGCGGGGGCTGATCCTGGTGACGATCTCGTAGTTGTTGGTACCGGCGGCCTTGGCCCAGTCATCGGCTGTGGGTCCGCCGTCGGCGCCGTCGCCAAACAGCACTGCCTCGGCGCCGAGGATGCTCGGGCCTCCAGCCGCCACGTGGCGGGGTCCGAGGTCGATCACCATCTGGTCCATCGCAATGCGGCCCACTACCGGATAGTTCACGCCCTCGACCCGGACGGGGCCACCCGTGGCGATGCGCGGCACGCCGTCGGCGTAGCCCAGCGGGATGAGCCCGAGGGTGCTGACGCCGTCCGTGCGGTACTTCAGCCCGTAGGAAACGCCCTGCCCGGCGGGCACGTCCTTGCAGTGCGAGACCACCGTGCGGACCGTCATGGCCGGGCGCAGCCCGAGCTCGGCCGGGCTTTGCCCTTCGAAGGGTGACAGCCCGTACAGGCCCAGCCCCACGCGGACCAGGTCAAAGTGGGTGTCCGGCCGGGAGAGGGTGGCCGGGGTGTTGGCGAGGTGGCGGACCTCGGGGTCCACGCCGGCGTCCTGGGCGACGGCGAGGACCTGGCGGAACGCGGCGAGCTGCTCGTCGGTTTCGGGCCGTTCGGGTTCGTCGGCGACGGCCAGGTGGGAGAAGATCCCCACGACCCGGAGCAGGCCCTGGTCCTGGTGTTCCATGGCTTCGCCGACCAGGCTGTCCCAGGCATCGAGGGTGGCGCCGTTGCGGCCGAGCCCGGTGTCGACCTTCAGGTGGACGCGGGCGGGCCGTTCCTGCTCGCGGGCCGCGGCCACGATCCGGTCCAGTTCCCAGCCCGAGCAGCCGATGTCGATTCCTGCGGCCACTGCGGCGGCGAAGTTGCTGTCCGGGGTGTGCAGCCAGGCCAGCAGCGGCGCCTCAATCCCGGCGGCGCGCAGGGCGAGGGCCTCGGAGATGTGGGCGACGCCAAGCCAGCTGGCCCCCGCGCCGAGGGCCGCGCGGGCCACGTGGACGGCGCCGTGCCCGTAGGCGTCGGCCTTGACCACGGCCATGACCTGCGCGGGTGAGGCCACCGCTGCGATGCGGCGGACGTTGTGCCGGATGGCGTCGAGATCGATTACGGCTGAGCGCTCCTCAGCGTGGGYCGGCACTGCCGCCGAACCGGGCAGGAGATCGCCTGTTGCTGCTTGGTAAGTCACCTAACGATTCTAGGCGCGGCGCTGCGGGCCGAATAATCGGGCGGGCCCGGCCACCGCTGGACATGCCCATTCCTCCCCGCGGGACATGCCCAATCTTCACACCCACGGCCGCGCACAACGGGTCCATGCCCACGCCAAGACCCCACCGCGGGACATGTCCACTGGTGCCAGCCACGAATCCGGCCGGACCCCCACCGCGGGACATGCCCAATCTTCACGCCCAAGCCCGCGCAGAACGGGTCCATGCCCACGCCAAGGCTCCAGCGGAGGACATGCCCACTGGTGCCAGCCACGAAAGCCCAGCCGCGCCCGCCCGTCTACGCGTCGGACTGGTGGGCGATGGTCGCCGTCGCGCGCCGCTGCGCCTCGGGCGGGACGTCGTGCACGATCTCTTCCAGGAAGCGGTAGCGGCGAAGCCATTGGCTGCTTTGCCGTTCCTTCCGGGCGTTGGCCCGCTGCCACCAGTCGGCAATGTCGCCCCAGCCGGGCGCCGCCAGCGAGCCGCCCACCTCCTGGACGGCCAGGGCGGCGCACAGATTGGCGAAGCGGAGACGGTCTCCCAGCGGCCAGCAGGCCAGGGAGCCGACAATGAAGGCCGCACCGAAGCAGTCACCGGCGCCGGTGGGATCGTAGGCCCGGACCGGCAGGGACGGGACCCACTCCTCCTCCCCCGTTTCCGAATCCACGGCCATGGATCCCTGGGCGCCGAGGGTGACCACCGCCACCGGAACCCGGTCCGCAAGCGAGTACAGGGCGGACCAGGGGTCGTCGCAGCCCGTGAAGTTCATGGCCTCGTGCTGGTTCGGCATGAAAGCGTGGAAATACTTCAGGTGGTCCAGCCGGGTCGAGGACCACGCGCCGGTGGGGTCCCAGCCGACATCGCCGAACAGCTGGACGCCGTTCTTGTGCGCGTCGACAGCCCACGGTTCGAGCTCCTCCCCCAGCTCCGCAACGGCTGCGAGCGCCGGCGGCGGGCATCCGACCAGCTCGGTGGAGGTCACCGGCGCCGGGTGCCCGTGCGTCACCATGGACCGGTCCTTCTCCACGCTCAAGGACACGGTGACGGGCGAATGCCAGCCTGGAACACGCCGGGACAGGGACAGGTCCACGTGTTCCTGGGCGGCCAGAATCTTCCAGTTGTAGTCACCGTAGCCGTCATCGCCGAACACGGCGGCAAGACCGGTCCGCAGTCCCAGCCGGGAGGCGGCGATGGCCTGATTGGCGACGCCCCCGGGGCAGCTGCCCATCCCGTCGCTCCAGATTTCCGTGCCGGGCTGCGGCGCGTGGGGCAGYCCGGTGAAGATGATGTCCTGGAACACGGTCCCAGTCAGGAGCAGGTCGAATCCGTCCGCGGCCGGGCTGCGGACGGCAGAGAGCGGATCAAATCTCCGCGCCGGGGTCGCGTCCATATACGGCACATTACGCCGTACCGCCGTCGAGGGATACCAGGGGAAAGCGGGGCCCAAACCGGCGGGAAACAAGACGGGGAATAGACTGTCCGCATGCGGCTCACGATCGCCGGCGGGGGCGGCTTCCGCGTCCCCCTGGTCTACCGGGCGCTCTCTGCCGGGCCTTTCGCAGGGCTGGTGCGGGAGCTGGTGCTCTACGACGTCGACCCCGCCAGGCTGGCGGCCATCGAGGCAGTCCTGGCCTCCCTCGCCCGGCAGGGCCCGCCGGGTTCCGGCCCGCAGATCCGTGCCGTGTCCTCGCTCCCCGAGGCCTTGGACGGCGCCGACATGGTCTTCGCCGCCATCCGGCCCGGCGGCACCGCCGGCCGGACCGCCGACGAGCGGATCGCCCTGGACCTCGGACTCCTGGGCCAGGAAACCACCGGCGCCGGCGGGATCTCCTACGCGCTGCGCTCCATTCCGCCGATGCTGCGGCTCGCCGAGGAAATGCGGAGCCGCTGCCCCGGGGCGTGGCTGCTCAACTTCACCAACCCCGCCGGCATGGTCACGGAAGCCCTGGTCCCCGTGCTCGGCCCCAAGGTGATCGGGATTTGCGACTCCGCCAGCGGCCTGGTGCACCGCGCGGCGCGGGCCGCCGGCGTCGCGCTGCCCGAGGGCACGCTCGACGGCGTGGGCTACTACGGCCTGAACCACCTCGGCTGGCTGTACCGGCTGGAAGCCGGGGCCCGGGACGCCCTCCCGGCACTGCTCGCGAACCCTGCGGCGCTGTCGGAATTCGAGGAAGGCCGGCTGTTCTCCCCCGGGTTGCTGGCCAGCCTTGGGTGCCTGCCGAATGAATATCTTTTCTACTACTACGACACCGTTCGGGCGGTCGCCGGCATGCGCGCCGCAGGTCAGACCCGGGGGGAATCGATCGCCCTGCAGCAGGCCGAGCTCTATCCCCGGCTGGCTGCCGCCGGAGCAGAGGCTTTTGCGCTGTGGGAGGGCGCCCGCAGGTCCCGCGAGGAGGGCTACCTCGCGGAGGCCCGTACCTCGGGCGAACGCCGCGACGAGACCGACCTCGCCGGCGGCGGCTACGAGCGGGTGGCGCTGGCGGCCATGCGCGCCCTCTCCGGCGGCGGCGCGGCGGACCTGATCCTCAACACGCTCAACGCCGTCACCACCGCCGGGTCCGCGGGTCCGGAAGCGGGCAGCGCCGGATCCGGCGCGCAGGTGGTGCCGGCTGTCCCGGGGCTGCCGGCCGACGCCGTCGTCGAAGTTCCGTGCCGGGTGACGCCCGACGGCGCCGGGCCGGTCCCGCAGGACCGTCCGGGACCGGCGCAATTGGAGCTGCTGCGGCGCGTCAAGGACGTCGAACGGCTCGTGGTGGAGGCGGCGACGACCGGCCGGCGGGAGGCGGCCCTCGCCGCGTTCGCCAGGCATCCGCTCGTGGATTCGGATGACCTCGCCGGAAAACTGCTGGCCGGCTATGAAGCAGCGTTCCCGGAACTGGGCCGTCTCTGGCACAGCGGGCCGTAGCTGCCCGTGGGCCTTAACGGCCGGCCAACATCAACGTCCCGCGGCACCGGGCCGGCAACCCTACAGCTTTCGGTACATCACGTGCAGGCCCACGTAGCCCAGTTCAGGGTGGTTGAACGCCTCGGGAATGGTCGCGAGCACCTCGAAGCCCATGGATTTCCACGCGGCCACGGCCCGGACATTGCTTTCCACGACGGCGTTGAACTGCATGGCCCGGAAACCGGCGTCGCGCGCGGCGTCGAGTGAATAGGCGCAGAGGGCCCGGGCCAGTCCGCGGCCGGCCTGGGCCGGGTGGACCATGTAACCCGCGTTGGCCACATGGCTGCCGCCGCCGCCCTGGTTGGGGTGCAGCTCGCCGGTGCCAAGGATCGCGCCGGTGTCGGAGGCAACCGCGACGAACGTCCGGCCCGGCGCCTGCTTGAACCAGCGTGCGCGGGCCTCGTCCTCGGCCGTGTCCCGGTCCCAGGTAAAAGTCTCCCCGGCCCGGATGACGGGTTCCAGGATCGCCCAGATGCCCGGCCAGTCCTCCGGGCCAGCCTCCCGGATGGTCCAGCCGGCTGCAGGTTCTTGTCCTGTCGTTGTGTTCACAGCGGCCACGTTAGCAGCACGCCCTGGTCTGCGGACCGAGCCTGCGGGCCCGTGAACCGGCAGGCACTTCAGGAGTAAAGTTTTATCGACATGCATTGCGCAGAAAGAAATGGGCAGAGGAAAGGGGAACCGTGTCGCTGATCCGCCGCGTCGCCTTCCTTTCCCTGCACACCTCACCCATGGAACAGCCCGGCTCCGGTGACGCCGGCGGCATGAACGTGTACGTCCGGGCGCTCGCCGCGGCCCTCGCCGAAACCGGCGTGGAAGTGGAGATCTTCACCCGGTCCACCTCGGCCACGCAGCCCGCCGTCGAACACCCGTCCCCGGGCGTGTGCGTGCACAACGTCCTCGCCGGCCCGCCCCGGAAGCTGCCCAAGGAGGAACTTCCGGGGCTGCTGCACAGCATGGTCGCCGAGATCAACCGGATCCGGCAGCTCCAGCCGCACGGCCGGTATGACGTCATCCATTCCCACTACTGGGTCTCCGGGGTGGCCGGGCTGGAGCTCGCGGAGCTGTGGCGGCTGCCCCTCGTCCACACCATGCACACGATGGCGAAGGTCAAGAACCAGCTCCTCGAGTCCGGCGAACAGCCCGAGCCGCGGCGGCGTGAGGACGGCGAGCACCGGATTGTCGACGGCGCCACCCGGCTGATCGCCAATACCGGCACCGAAGCGGCCGAGCTGGTCTCGCACTACAACGCCGACATCGACCACATTGACGTCGCGCCGCCCGGCGTGGACCTGGCCGTCTTCACGCCGGCCTTCAGGAACCGGGCCAGGGCCCAGCACGGCATCGCCCCGGGCAAGTTCCATCTGCTGTTCGCGGGCCGGATCCAGCGGCTCAAGGGCCCGCAGATCCTGATCAAGGCGGCGGCGCTCCTGCGCTCCCGGCGCCCGGACATCGACCTGCAGCTGACCATCCTGGGGGCCGTCAGCGGCGCCAAGGACTTCAACCTCAAGACGCTGATCAGCGCCGCCGGAATGGACGACGTCGCCACCCACCACCCGCCGGTGAACGCCCCGGAACTGGCCGGCTGGTACCGCTCCGCCGACGTCGTGGTGATGCCCTCCTACAGCGAGTCCTTCGGCCTGGTGGCGCTGGAGGCGCAGGCCTGCGGGACGCCGGTCCTCGCCACGAAAGTCGGCGGCCTCTCCCGCGCCGTCCAGGACGGACGGACCGGGATGCTGATCGAGGGCCACAAGGCCAGCGACTGGGCGGATGCCCTCGAGTCGCTCTTCGACGACACCCAAACCCGCACCGACATGGGGCGCGCCGCCGCGATCCATGCCCAGGAGTTCGGCTGGCAACGCACCGCCGCGATTACGCTGGAGAGCTACCACACCGCCGTGAGCCAGTATTTTGGAAGCCTGACCATCCCGGTGGGCCACACACCCTGAACCGGATCCACCCACCCCGACCGCTCCAACCCCGCCCGGCAACACCGGACCGGGACAAACCCGCCGACGCCACGAGCCGAAGGACAACGATGTCTGAGACCACCACTGCCGGGAACAACGTCCCCAGCGACCTGGAAATTGCCCAGCGGGCAGTCATGAAGCCGATCGGGGAGATTGCGGCGGCCGCCGGCATCACCCCGGACGCGCTGGAGCTCTACGGACCCTACAAGGCCAAGATCGATCCTGCGAAGCTGACCGTTGCGGCCGGCGCCCCCGTGCGCGCGCCCGGCAAGGTGGTGCTGGTCTCCGCGATGTCGCCCACCCCCGCCGGCGAAGGCAAGTCCACCACGACGGTGGGGCTCGCGGATTCCCTGGCCCGGGCCGGGCACAGCGTGATGATCGCGCTGCGCGAACCCTCGCTCGGCCCCATCCTGGGAATGAAGGGCGGCGCGACCGGCGGCGGCTACTCCCAGGTGCTGCCGATGGACCAGATCAACCTGCACTTCACGGGCGATTTCCACGCCATCACCTCGGCGAACAACGCCCTCATGGCCCTCGTGGACAACCACATCTTCCAGGGCAACGAGCTCAACATCGATCCGCGCCGGATGACGTTCAAGCGCGTCCTGGACATGAACGACCGGTCCCTCCGGGAGGTCGTGATCGGCCTCGGCGGGCCGGCCCAGGGCACGCCGCGGCAGGACGGCTTCGACATCACCGTGGCCTCGGAGATCATGGCCGTGTTCTGCCTCGCCACGGACCTGAACGATCTGCGCGACCGGCTCGGCCGGATCACGTTCGGCTACACCTACGACCGCCGGCCCGTCACCGTGGCCGACCTGGGCGTCCAGGGCGCCCTGACCATGCTGCTCAAGGACGCGATCAAACCCAACCTCGTGCAGACCATCGCCGGCACCCCGGCGCTGGTGCACGGCGGGCCCTTCGCCAACATCGCCCACGGCTGCAACTCCCTCATCGCCACGCAGACTGCCCGCCGCCTTGCGGACATCGTCATCACCGAGGCGGGGTTCGGCGCGGACCTCGGCGCCGAAAAGTACATGGACATCAAGGCGCGGATGGCCGACGTCGCCCCGTCCGCCGTCGTCCTCGTGGCCACCGTCCGGGCGCTCAAGATGCACGGCGGCGTGCCGAAAGACCTGCTCAAGGAGCCCAACGTGGAGGCGCTGGCCGCCGGCGTGGCCAATCTGCGGCGCCACATCCGGAACGTCGAGAAGTTCGGCATCACCCCGGTCGTGGCGGTCAACCAATTCGCCACGGACACCGCGGAGGAGCTGGACTGGCTGCTTCAGTGGTGCGCCGCGGAGGGTGTCCAGGCCGCGGTGGCCGATGTGTGGGGCCGCGGCGGTGGCGGCGACGGCGGCGACGAGCTCGCGGCGAAGGTGGCGGCCGCGATCGACGCCCCGCACGGCTTCCGGCACCTGTACCCGCTGGAGATGTCCGTGGAGGACAAGATCCGGACCATCGTGCAGGAGATCTACGGCGCCGACGGCGTGGACTTCTCCGTGCCCGCGCTCAAACGGCTGGCCGAGATCGAGAAGAACGGCTGGTCCGGGATGCCGGTGTGCATGGCGAAGACCCAGTACTCCTTCACCGACGACGCCACCCGGCTCGGCGCGCCCAAGGGCTTCACCATCCACGTCCGGGACCTCATCCCCAAGACCGGCGCGGGCTTCATCGTGGCCCTCACCGGCGCCGTGATGACCATGCCGGGCCTGCCCAAGGTGCCGGCAGCGATGCGGATGGACGTCGACGACGCCGGCAACCCGGTCGGCCTCTTCTAACGCCCCCGTTGATCTATCACTTTGGGCTGCCATTCCGGCCCTTTGACCGCTCCAAGTGATAGCGTAACGGGGGTCTGTGGATAACCGGAGCGGGGACATGGGGTTCGGACAAGAATGGTCCGCATGCACCCACCAGCACCCCTGCCGGCCCACCTTTCCGCGGCCCCATTCACGGTCTATGAGGCGCGGGCCGCGAGCCTGGGAAGTGCACGGCTCCGTTCCTCCGACATCACCTCGGCGGGCCGGCTGATCCATGTGCCCACAGGCTGGGAATTTGAACTCCGAAGCCTGGCCCGTGCCCTGTCGGCCGCGACGCCGGGCGCGTGGATTTCGCACCTCACTGCCGCAGTACTGCTGGGACTGTGGCTCCCATCCTGGTACCGCGGCTGCCGCGAACTGCATCTCAGCAAACGCAGGGCCCTGCCGCCGGTCCGGCGTGAGGGCGTGGTCGGGCACACCGTCCTTGCGTTCGACGACGAGCTGATGATTCTGGACGGCATCCGCATTTCAACACCCGCCCGGACCTGGCTGGACCTTGCCCGCATCCTGCCGCTGGACGATCTCGTTGCAGTGGGCGACCAACTCGTGCGCCGGCCACGCCCTGATCTGGAGGTCCGCACGGAGCCGTGGGCCACACTTCCCCAGCTGACCGCGATGCTGAAACGGCACCCAAAGCTCAAGGGAATCGTGAAAGCACGCCAAGCGACGGCACTCATCCGGCCCGGTGCCGACTCGGCCCCCGAGACGTTCCTGCGCCTGGCGCTGACCGCGGCCGGGTTGCCGGAGCCGGAGTTGCAGCTCCGGATTGCGCCGGGAGACCCCCATTCCCCCGCCGCGGACCTCGGCTACCGCCGGCAGCGGGTGGCCATCCAGTACGACGGCGGGCACCACCTGACGCGCGAACAGCAGTCCCGGGACAATCGACGCGACGAATCGTTCAACGCGGCCGGTTGGCGGTACTTCAAGTTCAACGCCGATGATCTTGCGGATGACTTCCGCGGCGCGGCCCAAAGAGTCCGCTCCGCTCTTCGTCCCCGTTAAACGCCGGTTGCCCTATCACTTGCAGCGGCCAAACCAGAGGTTTAGGAGCCTTAAGTGACAGGGCAACCGGGGAAGGGAAGGCGGTTAGCGCTCCAGGTCGCCGCGGATGAAGGCCTCGACCTTTTCACGGGCGAGGTCGTCGTTGAACTGCTCCGGCGGGGACTTCATGAAGTAGCTCGACGCCGAGACCAGCGGGCCGCCGATGCCGCGGTCCAGGCCGATCTTGGCGGCACGGATGGCGTCGATGATCACGCCGGCGGAGTTGGGCGAGTCCCAGACTTCGAGCTTGTATTCCAGGGACACCGGGGCGTCGCCGAAGTTGCGGCCCTCAAGGCGGACGAAGGCCCACTTGCGGTCATCGAGCCACTGGACGTAGTCGGACGGGCCGATGTGGACGTCCTTGGCGGCGAGCTCGGCCTCGACGTTGGAGGTGACGGCCTGGGTCTTGGAGATCTTCTTGGACTCCAGGCGGTCGCGCTCGAGCATGTTCTTGAAGTCCATGTTGCCGCCGACGTTCAGCTGGTACGTGCGGTCCAGGGTGACGCCGCGGTCCTCGAACAGCTTGGCCATGACGCGGTGCGTGATGGTGGCACCGATCTGGCTCTTGATGTCATCGCCCACGATCGGCACGCCCGCGGCGGTGAACTTGTCCGCCCATTCCTTGGTGCCGGCCAGGAAGACCGGCAGGGCGTTGACGAACGCCACGCCGGCATCGATCGCGCACTGGGCGTAGAACTCGGCGGCCTGCTGGGAACCGACCGGCAGGTAGCACACCATGACGTCAACCTGGGCGTCCTTGAGGGCCTGGACGACGTCGACCGGCTCCTCCGGGGACTGCTCGATGGTCTCGAGGTAGTACTTGCCCAGGCCGTCCAGGGTGTGGCCGCGCTGGACCGTGACGCCGGTCGGCGGGACATCGGCAATCTTGATGGTGTTGTTTTCGCTGGCCAGGATGGCGTCGGACAGGTCCTGCCCCACCTTCTTGCCGTCGACGTCGAACGCGGCAACGAACTGGACGTCGCCGACGTGGTACTGGCCGAACTCCACGTGCATCAGGCCCGGGATCGTGGCCTTGGGGTCGGCATCTTTGTAGTACTGGACGCCCTGGACCAGCGAAGCGGCGCAGTTACCTACGCCGACGATTGCAACACGAATCGGATGTGAAGACACGGAACTCCTTTTGAGAAACAAGGGTGACCGGCGCGGCCGCACTCTGATCTAATGCATCAGTTGTGCGGGCGGCAGGCGGACACGACGCCGTAAGGCGCCCTTAGTAGTCTAGTCAACGCCGCCGGGGCCGCGGTTGTTCCCCGGCGGCCCCGGCGCTTGTGTTAACTGCGGATGCCTACGACTTCTGGGCCCACAGGTTGATGTCTGATTCGACGGCGAACTCATCGATCACGTCGATCTCATCGGCCGTGAAATCCAGGTTGTTGATCGCAGACAAGGTGTCCTCAAGCTGCCGGACGCTGGACGCGCCCACCAGTGCGGACGTGACCGACGAGCCCTTGCCCTGATCGCGCAGGATCCAGGCGATGGCCAGCTGCGCGAGCGTCTGCCTGCGGCCCTCGGCGATCCGGTTGAGCCCGCGCACCCGGTCCAGCTTCTCCTCGGTGATCATGGATTCGCCCAGGGACTTGTGCTGGGCGGCCCGGGAGTCGGCCGGAATGCCCTTCAGGTAGCGGTCGGTGAGCATACCCTGGGCCAGCGGCGAGAACGCTATGCACCCGGCGCCCACCTGCTCCAGCGCCTCGAAGAGGTTGGGGCTGCCGTTCTCGGTCCAGCGGTTGAGCATGGAGTAGCTGGGCTGGTGGATCAGCAGCGGGGTGCCGAGTTCCTTGAGGATCCCCGCGGCCTCAATGGTCTGTTCCGGGGTGTAGGACGAGATCCCGGCGTAGAGCGCCTTGCCGGAGCGCACGGCCTGGTCCAGGGCACCCATGGTTTCTTCCATCGGCGTTTCGGGGTCCGGGCGGTGGCTGTAGAAGATGTCCACATAGTCCAGGCCCATCCGGCCCAGCGACTGGTCCAGGCTGGCCAGCAGGTACTTGCGGGAGCCAAAGTTGCCGTACGGGCCCGGCCACATGTCGTAGCCGGCCTTGCTGGAGATGATCAGCTCGTCGCGGTACGGCTTGAAGTCGTCCTTGAAGTGGCGGCCGAAGTTGGTCTCGGCGCTGCCATAGGGCGGGCCGTAGTTGTTGGCGAGGTCGAAATGGGTGACGCCCAGGTCGAAGGCGCGGCGCAGGATGGCGCGCTGGATTTCGAACGGCTTGTCGTCGCCGAAGTTGTGCCACAGGCCCAGTGAGATGGCCGGGAGTTTCAGGCCGCTGCGCCCCACGCGGCGGTAGGGCATGGAGTCGTAGCGGGTATCAGCTGCCAAATATGTCATACGTCATATCCTGCCTTAGTGGGTGAGTACCGCGGCGCTGTGGCCGGGTAGATGCAGTGGTGTGGCCGGCGCCGCGCCGCCAGCAGCGGATTCCGCGCCGGACGCCGGGTCCAGCCGGACGCCGTCGTCGGTTGCCAGGGCCACGGCCGCCCCGCGGACCGGGACCCGCCGCGCCTCGGCGGAAAAGTTCATCGCCACCTCGGTGCGGCCGCGGCGCAGCAGCAGCCAGCCCTCGTCCTCGCTGACGTCGACGGCGGTGTCCTCGAAGCCGGGTTCAGTCAGGTCCGGCGTGGTGCGGCGCAGCGCGATGAGTGCCCGGTACAGCTCCAGGAGGCGGGCGTGGTCCCCTCCCGAGGCCTCGGCCCAGTCCAGCTTGGACCGGGTGAAGGTCTCCGGATCCTGCGGGTCAGGGACGACGGCGGGGTCCCAGCCCATGCGCTCGAACTCCCTGATCCGGCCCTCGGCCGTCGCCTTGCCCAGCTCCGGTTCCGGGTGGGAGGTGAAGAACTGCCACGGGGTGGTGGCCCCGTATTCCTCGCCCATGAACAGCATGGGCGTGAACGGCGAGGTCAGGGTGGCGACGGCGGCGAGGGCGAGCGGCCCGTAGCCCAGGGTCTGGGACAGCCTGTCCCCGGTGGCCCGGTTGCCGATCTGGTCGTGGTTCTGGCTGCACACCACCAGCGCGGCCGGGTGGACCTGAGCCGGGTCGATGGGCCGGCCGTGGTGGCGGGCGCGGAAGCTGGAGTAGCTGCCGTCGTGGAAGAACCCGCACTCCAGGACCTTGGCCAGCGCCCCGAGCGAGTCGAAGTCGGCGTAGTAGCCAGTGGTTTCGCCGCTGACGTTGACGTGGACGGCGTGGTGGAAGTCATCGCTCCACTGCCCGGCCAGCCCGTACCCGTTGGTGTCCCGCGGGTAGAGCAGGCGCGGGTTGTTCAGGTCCGATTCCGCGATCATCGTGGCCGGACGTCCGGTCTCGGCGGCTATTTCGTCGGCGAGGGCGCCGAAGTCCTCCAGCAGGTGCACGGCGCGCTCGTCCTTGAATGCGTGCACGGCGTCCAGCCGCAGACCGTCCACGTGGTAGTCCCGCAGCCACATCGCGGCGTTGTCCAGGATGTAGCGGCGCACCTCGTCCGATTCCGGGCCGTCGAGGTTAACCGAGTCGCCCCAGGTGTTGCCCTCCCCCGATTTCAGGTAGGGCCCGAAGCGGGGAAGATAGTTCCCGCTGGGGCCGAGGTGGTTGTAGACAACGTCCTGGATGACGCCCAGGCCGGCGGCGTGGGCGGCGTCCACGAAGCGCTGGTACGCGGCGGGTCCGCCGTAGCCTTCGTGCACGGCGTACCAGAGGACACCGTCGTAGCCCCAGTTGTGGGTGCCGTTGAACCCGTTGACCGGCAGCAGCTCGACGAAGTCGATGCCCAGCTCCGCCAGGTACGCCAGCTTCCCTGCCGCGGCGTCCAGTGTTCCCTCCGGCGTGAAGGTGCCCACGTGGAGTTCGTAGATGACGGCGCCCTTGAGCTCCCGCCCCGCCCACTGGCCGTCAGCCCACTGGTGGCGTCCGGCGTCGAACGTGCGGGAGAGCGCGTGCACGCCCGCGGGCTGGCGGCGGGACCGCGGGTCCGGCAGCGGGGTGGGATCCCCGTCCACCAGGTAGCCGTAGTCCACGTCCCCGTCGGCGGGCGCCCCGGCGGCGGTCCACCAGCCGGGCGCCTCCGCGCCGCGGCGGGTCATGTCGTACTTCCGGCCGTCGGCGAGGAGCGTGACGGCCTGCGCTTCCGGTGCCCAGAGATCGAAGCGGTCGCTTCCGTGTGCAGGCAAGGTCATGGCATTCTTCCGTTCCCCATGTCGGTACTATTCCCCATATCGAAGGACTGCTTAGGCGGTGGGCACCAGGAGGGCCACGGGGTAGTCCCGCAGGATCTCCCCCACGGCCACGGTGCCCGGACCGTGTGTGGCACCGGTCAGTTCATCGGCCATGGCCGCGGCGAGCTCGACGGTCGTGTCCTGCCATCCGCCGCGCTGCTCCAGGCCGCGGGGCAGCCGGGTGGCGAGCGTCAGCGCGCCCGGGGCTGCGGGAGTCCCGCGGTCAAAGGCGAGCAGGTGCGCTGCGGCGGTGCCCGTGGCGGTGACCGGGGTGTACCCGGTGAAAAGTTCCGGCCTGTCCCGGCGCAGCCGCAGGGCCCGCGAGGTGACGAGGAGTTTCGCTGCCTCGTCCAGGAACGACGCCGGACGCTCACCGGCGTCGAGCGCGGCGAGGGCGCGCCGGCGGGCACCGAAGTCGAACGGCCGCCGGTTGTCCGGATCGGTCAGCGAGCGGTCCCAGAATTCGGTGCCCTGGTACACGTCCGGCACCCCGGGCATGGTGAGCTGCACGAGCTTGGAGCCCAGGGAATTGGCGGCCCCGTAGGGCTCCAGCAGGGCCACGAGGGACTCCAGTTCGGCGGCCACCTCCGGGGTGTCGAAGGCGGCGTCGACGGCGGCTGCAAGTTTCGCCTCGAAGGCCTCGTCCGGATCGATCCAGTTGGTCGAGTTTCCGGCCTCCCGGGCGGCTTTTTGCGCGTAGGACTGCAGCCGGTCGCGGTCTGCGGGCCAGACGCCTGCGACGGCCTGCCACAGCAAGTTGGCCAGCGGGCCGTCCGGCAGCGGCGCCAGTGTCTGCAGCCGCTGCAGGGATGCCTGCCATTCCGGTGCGAGTTCGGCCAGGACCGAGATCCGGGCCCGGGTGTCCTCGCTGCGCTTGGTGTCGTGGGTGCTGAGGGTGGTCATGGACAACGGCAGCTCGGCCTGGCGCCGGGCCATCCGGGTGTGGAATTCCTCCGGTGCCACGGCGAACTCGGTGGGGTCGGCGCCGACTTCGGTCAGGGTGCCCAGCCGGGTGTAGCGGAAGAACGCGGTGTCTTCCACGCCCTTGGCCATGACCATCCCGGAGGTCTGCTGGAAGCGCATGCCGAGTTCTGCCTGCGCGTCGAGCAGCAGCGGCAGCAGCACGCCGACGGCGCCTTCCAGTTCGGGGCGGCGGCGGACCGCGAGTTCGCATGCCTCTTTAAGGACGTCCGCACCCTCCGGAAGATAGCTGCGGTAGACCGGGAATGCAGCGATGATCTCGGACAGTGCGTCCGCCGCGGCTTCCTGGCCCAGTCCTGCCGCGGCAGGTACCAGCCGTGCCAGCCGGAGCATTTCCGAGTGCAGGATTCCGTCTGTGATCCGGCGTTTGGTGCCGCGGATCATGTCCTCGTAGTCGGCAGCGCCGCCGCGCAGTTCGGCGTCGAGCGCGTCAAGCGGGCCCTGACCCGCGGCGTCGACGAACACCCGGTCCACGTCCGCGAGGGCGTCGTAGCCGGTGGTGCCCTCGCACTCGAAGCCGGCGGGCAGGGCCTCGCCCGGTTCCAGGATCTTCTCGATCAGCAGGTAGCTGCCGCCGGCGGCCTCCCGCAGCCGGTGCAGGTATCCCTCCGGATCGGCGAGGCCGTCCGGGTGGTCGATCCGCAGCCCGTCGACGAGCCCTTCCCGGAACCAGCGCACAACTTCCGCGTGGGCTTCATCGAAGACCTCGGGGATCTCCACCCGGATCCCGGCCAGGCTGTTGACGGCAAAGAACCGGCGGTAGTTCAGGTCCGTGTCGGCCCGGCGCCAGCCGATCAGTTCGTAGTGCTGACGGTCGTGGACCTCGCGGGGATCGTCGGCAGTGGAGTCACCTGCGGTATACGTGCCCTCTGCGAGYGGAAAGCGGTGGTCGTAGTAGTGCAGTTCCCCGTCCTTGATTTCCAGCGCGTCGAGGTCGGAGTCGTCCCCCAGCACCGGGATCCGCACCCGGCCGCCGCCGAAGTCCCAGTCGACGTCGAATGCCTGCGCGTAGCGGGACTGCTGTCCCTCCTTCAGGAGCGACCACCACCACGGGTTCTGGGCCGGGGTCGCGACGCCGACGTGGTTGGGCACGATGTCGACCAGCACGCCCATGCCGGCCTCCCGCGCGGCGGCCGACGCCGCCAGCAGGCCGTCCGCGCCGCCCCGGTCCGGATCAATGGCGGAGGGATCGGTGACGTCGTAGCCGTGGTCCGAGCCACGCTCTGCCGTGAGGATCGGCGAGAGGTAGATCCAGTCCACGCCCAGCGACTTCAGGTACGGCACGGTCTGCGCGGCGTCCTGCAGCGTAAACCCGGGCCGGATCTGCAGCCGGTACGTCGAGACGGGGGTTCTCATTTAGCCCGGCCCTTCGGCGTCTTCGGCTTGTCGGCCCCCGCCTTTTTCGAGCCGGAGGCTTTCGCGGAGCCCTTGGAGGCCCCGGTTGCCGGG